>NZ_CP159822.1:420000-720000 GCF_047727625.1 Candidatus Pelagibacter sp. Uisw_099_02
TATCTGCTTTAGCTAGAATTTTATCGAATATTTTTTGGTCATCAATATTTTTTAAATTTAGAGCAATGCTTTCTTTACCTCTATTTAGTGACATGAAATAAGCAGAATAATCTTTAATAAAAGGTCCAAATTTTCTAAAGTCGTCTCCAACTTCTGGTGCTTCCACCTTTATCACGCGTGCTCCTAGATCAGAGAGCATCATGGTGCAATAAGGACCAACTAATACTCTAGTTAGATCAAGAACTAATAGATTTTTTAAAGGACCATCCATATATTGTATAGTTAGGTATTTGTGTAGTATTGACTCTTATCAAGAACTTTAATTATATGCATCATTAAAATAACTAATGAGAGGAATAATAATGTTTAAAAAAATATCTTTATATTTTACAGTATTAGTTTTAGTTTTATCAACAGTTGGTTCTGCTTATGCGGTAACGTTAAAAGCAAGTCACCAATGGCCTGGTACACCTAGAGCTGATGGATCTTTTGACCCACGTCATGAAATGGTACAAATTATTGCTGACGAAGTAAAAAAAGCTAATGTTGACATCGATATTAGAATTTACCCAGCAAAATCTTTATACAAACCTAAAGAACAATGGAAACCAATGACTACTGGTCAATTAGATATATCTGCTTTTCCTTTGGGTTACGCATCAAAGTTTCACCCAGAGTTTAGTGCAACTTTAATGCCAGGAACAGTTAAAAACCATGATCACGCTTTAAGATTTAATAAATCTCCAATGATGACAGAGATTAAAAAAATTATTAATGATGCAGGTGTAGTTGTTTTATCTGATGCTTGGTTAGGTGGTGGTTTTGTTTCAAAAACAAAATGTATTAGAAAACCTAGTGATGCAAAAGGTCAAGTAATGAGAGCAGCTGGAAAAGCATTTAACCAAATGCTTGAAGGTGCAGGAGCTGGTATTCAAAGTATGCCATCTTCAGAAATTTATACTGGTCTACAAACAGGTGTATTAACTGGTGCAAATACTAGTTCAGGAAGTTTTGTAAGTTACAAAATTTATGAACAAGTAAAATGTGCAACACCTCCAGGAAAATTTGGTCTATGGTTTATGTATGAGCCGATCCTAATGTCTAAGAAATCTTTTGATGCTTTAAGTTCTAAGCAACAAAAAGCTCTTATGAAAGCTGGAAAAGTAGCTGAAAAATATATGACAGCACAAGTAGCTAATCTTGATAAGACATTTGAGGATGCTTATAGAGATGCTGGTGTTGAGCTAGTATATATGACAGCTGCAGATCACGCTGAATGGATCGAGATTGCAAAAAAAACTGCTCACAAAGCATTTGCAGAGCAAGTACCAGGTGGTGCTAAGCTTATGGAAATGGCTTTAGCAGTTAAATAAAATAATATATAAGAAACCCCTATTTGTGAAAATGAATAGGGGTTTTTTTTATGAAAAAAAAATATTTAAAATTTTGTAATTATACCTCCCAAGCTTGTGGAGCTTTTGCTGTAGGGGCTTTGATTTTATCAATTTTAGTAATTGTTGAGCTTGTTTTTGAAAGATATTTTTTTCAACGGGCTATTACATGGCAAACTGAATTAGTGACTATACTGCTTGTTGCATCTACTTTTATTGGTAGTGCTTATGTTTTAAGTGAAAAAGCCCATGTAAGCATGGAATGGATATATGATTTTATGTCTAAAAAAAATATTATTAAGCTTAAAATTTTTACTTCATTATTAAGCTTATGTTTTTTCTTAATTCTATTTTATTTTGGTTTTTTGATGGTTGAAGAAGCATTTACCAAGAATTATACAACAGGAACTATTTGGGACCCACCATTATGGGTACCATATTCTTCTATGCTAATTGGTTCTATTTTAATGATACTTCAGTATATTGCTGAAATAATTAAACTTTATGATGAGGGGGATTTTAAATAATGGACCCACTTACAATTGCTATAATAGTTGCAGTTTTTACTTTAATAGTTTTATTTTCAGGTATTCCAATAGCCTTTGGTTTAAGTTTTGTCTCGATAACATTATTAGTGACTTTTGAGGGACTGCAAATGTTAGATGTCTTTGCGGAAACATTTTATGCAGGCTTAAATTCTTTTGTACTATTATCAATTCCAATGTTCATACTTATGGGTATGGCAGTTGCTCATTCACCTGCAGGAAAAGATTTATACACTGGCCTTGATAGATGGCTTTGGAGAGTACCGGGTGGTTTAGTTATTTCTAATATTGGCGCATGTTCAATATTTGCTGCTTTAAGTGGGTCAAGTCCAGCAACATGTGCTGCAATTGGTACTATGGGAATTCCTGAAATGAGAAAAAGAGGTTACTCTGATCAAATTGCTACAGGAACAATTGCTGCTGGAGGAACTTTAGGAGTTTTAATTCCACCAAGTATAGTTTTAATCGTATATGGAATGGCAACAGGAACTTCTATTGGAAGATTATTTCTTTCCGGAGTTGTTCCAGGTTTTATGTTAGCAAGTCTTTTTGCAATTTGGGCATTAATACACAGTTATTTTATTGATAAAAATGCAGCTAAATTATTAAGAAATAGAAAACCACCAACACTAAAAGAAAAACTAGAAGTTCTTCCTAGAATTTTTCCGTTTTTGGCAATCATACTCGGCGTTTTGTATGTCTTGTATGGAGGAGTTGCGACACCATCAGAAGCCTCAGGTGTTGGAGCATTTTTAGTTTTTATAATGATAGCTGTTGTTTATAAAATTTATCAGCCTAAGAAAATTTGGAATATCGTTAAAATTTCGATGAAAGAAAGTGTAATGATAATGTTTATTATTGCAGCATCCTACCTTTTTGCATTCACCTTATCTCAATTATACGTAACCCAGTCACTTGCTCAAAGCATGATTGAACTAAGTAGCAATAAATGGATAATTTTTTTATTAGTAAATATTTTTCTTTTAGTTGCTGGCTTCTTTTTACCACCAGTAGCTGTTATTGTAATGACTTCAGCTATATTGTTACCTGTTATAACTACGTTAGGTTTTGATCCATATTGGTTTGCGATTGTATTTACAATAAATATGGAAATAGGCTTAATCACACCACCAGTTGGATTAAATCTTTACATAATTAAAGGCATAACACCAGACGTAAGCTTATCCACAATCTTAAGAGGATCTTTTCCATTTATGATGATGATGGTTTTATCCATACTTATATTATGTATCTTTCCTGAGATAGTATCTTGGTTACCTGATAAACTAATGGGCAAACCCCTTGGATATTAAAAAAGAAATAAATAGAAAAATTTCAGTAGCACCCATGATGGATTGTACTGATCGTCATGATCGTTACTTTCTTAGGTTGATGAGTAAGAACGTTATGCTGTACTCAGAAATGGTTGCAACAAAATCTGCAATTCATGGAGATCAAAAAAAAATTCTATCTTATAGTCCAGAAGAAAAACCTCTAGCATTACAAGTTGGTGGATCTGATAAAAAAGAGTTAGCAGAAGTTGCAAAGATTGCAGAGGACATGGGCTATGATGAAATTAATATAAATCTAGGTTGCCCCAGCAAAAAAGTTCAAAAGAATATGTTTGGTGCTTGCTTGATGAGAGAACCTGATCTTGTTGCAGAATGTATCGATTCAATGGTTAATGCTTGTAAAATTCCAGTTACTGCAAAAACTAGAATTGGATTTGATGATACTGAAGAATTTGATTATTTAAATAATTTTATACTAAAGATGAAAGGTGTTGGTTGTGGTACTTTTATATTACATGCCAGAAAGGCTATTTTAACTGGAATGTCACCTAAGCAAAATTTAAATATTCCAAAACTGAACTATGGAATGGTCTATAAAGTTAAAGAAGAAAATCCAGATTTAGAAATTATTATTAATGGAGGTATTTCAAAAATTGATGAAATTAAAAACCATTTAACTTTATGTGATGGAGTTATGATTGGTAGATCCATATATCAAAATCCTTATTCGTTAGTTGAAATTGAAAATGAAATTTTTGGAACAAAAGAAAGACCTACAAGAGAAGAAATTGCTGAGAAACTACTAGAGTACCTTGAGAAAGAAGTTAAGCTTGGCACAAAAGTAAATCATATTATGAGACACACAGTTGGATTATATCATGGTCAAATTGGTTCAAAAGATTGGAAAAGATATTTAAGTGATAATATGATGGCAAGAGATTCAGATTTTCAAAAATCAAAACATATAATGACAATTGTACAAAATAATGAGAAAGCTAATCAAGTTAGCTCATAATGGAAAACTTGAACTACGGTGAAATAATTAACCTGCTAGCGGTCCTTGCAATATCTGCTGCTGTAGCAGGTTTCATGGCTGGATTACTTGGTGTTGGAGGTGGAATTATAATGGTTCCAGCTTTATATTATGCTTTTACGGTATTAGATTTTGAATTAGCAACTAGAATGCATTTATCAGTAGGAACTTCTTTAGCAATTATTATCCCAACTTCAATAATTTCGACCAAGACTCATATGGAATATGATGCGGTGGATTTCAAAATGGTAAAATCCTTTGGTATATTTATCTTATTGGGAGTTATAGTGGGGACTTTTTTAGCAGTAAATCTAAAGACACCAACTCTAGTATTATTCTTTTCAATATTTGCTTTTATGGTAGGTTTATTTTTTATTTTCCTTAGAGAAAAACTTGTGGAAAATCCTAAAACAATTTCTAACATTGTTAAAAACATTTCAGGTATTGTGATTGGTTTTATTTCAGTGCCTCTAGGTATTGGTGGTGGATCTTTAATGGTACCATTTATGAGAACTTTTGGTTATGACATAAGAAAATCGATTGGCACAGCTGCAGCAGTTGGTTTTTTGATTTCACTTAGTGGAACGATCACAATGATTATGGGTGGAAAGATAATTGATAATATCAATACTCCTTTTAGTGTGGGTTATATAAATCTATTAGGGTTTGCAGTATTTGTTCCAGTTACAATGATTATGGCCAGGTTGGGAGCAAAAGCTGTTTATAAAATAGATAAAAAACTATTAAGTAAAATATTTGGCACTTTTTTACTCATAGTATCCATAAGATCTTTCGTTGAATATTTAAATATTATATAATTAATTATGTTTAATTTTAAAGAGATAATTTCATCCATTGCTGACGCAGGTCAAAAACTTTTTAGTAAAAAAAATATTAAAAAAAATGACTTAGAATCTATTATATCATTATGTGATGATTTAATTTCACATAAAGGGGCAGCATTCGGTATTACTGTAGCTAGAGATATTACTGAATTATATCAATCTTTATCTCCAGAAAATAAATTATTATTTTTTAAAAAAATTAATGATAAATATAAGCCCAGCTTTACAAAAGTTAACGAAGCAATTGAAAATTATACGAAATCTCAAAATGAAAAAACTTTGTCTGATTTATTTAAAATTTCTGAAGGTAAGAGAAGAGAACTTTTTAGAAGAATGAATATGGCACCAAATGGAACTGCGAGTATAGTTGCGTTAAGAGAAGATTTAATAAGAGTATTAAAAGACAATAAAGAACTTTCAAGATTAGATAATGATCTTAGACATTTATTTAGAGCTTGGTTTAATCCAGGATTTCTTAAACTTGTTAAAATCACATGGGATACAAAAGCTGCAGTTTTAGAAAAAATAATTAAATACGAAAGAGTTCATCAAATAAAAGATATGAACGAACTTAAAAGAAGGTTAGGTAAAGATAGAAGGTTTTTCTCTTACTTTCATCCAGCCCTTGAAGATGAGCCTATTATTTTTGTTCAAGTAGCCCTTACAAAAGGTCTCGGTAAATCTATTCAAGAATTAATGAAGCCGACAAATAATGAAGAAAAATTTTATGATACAGCTACTTTTTATTCAATTAGTAACTGTCAAGAAGGTTTATCAAGAGTAACCTTGGGTAATTTTTTAATAAAGAGAGTGGTTTATGAAATACAAGAAGAACTACCTCATATTAAAAACTTTGGTACCTTATCACCTATACCAGGGTTTGCTGATTGGTTTACTTATTTAGAGGAAAGTAAGATTAAAAATATTTTAGGTGATCTAAAAGATCAAGATGCTATCTTTTTAAAATCTCAAGACTTAAAATTAGGTGACAGTAGAATTGTAAGAAATAAAGAAGCTATAATAAAATTAGTAGCTCATTATATTGTTAATGAAAAAAATGAAAAAGGATTACCAGTGAATGATGTTAGTAGATTTCATTTAGGCAATGGAGCAATTGTTGATGATATAGTTGTTAATGCAAATATTTCAGAAACTGGCTTTAAGAGATCTTACGGTGTGATGGTTAACTATCTTTATGAACTTAAAAATATAGAAAAAAATCATGAAGAATACATGAACAATAACAAAGTAATCGTCTCTGATAAAATAAAGAAATATTTATAAATATATTCTTTCTAATTTAATTAAGACCCCACTTAACTTTATTCCAGATCCTTTCATGAAAATAATAAAAAAAGAGAGGAATTATAGAGCCTAACCCTAATATTCCAGCACCCTTAAAGCTACCAGTAAAAATATACCCAAATATTACCCAGTAGATAAAAATAAAAAGTCTCCATGAAAATGTTTTAGCAACGGAACGTATTTGTTTATCTGCCATAATGGAATTAGCCTATAATAATTTTTGCTTATAGAACATATTTATATTAATATTTAACTATGACTAATAAAGTAAGTAAAGATTTTCTAAAAGATTCTCACTTAATAACTGATTTAAAAATGTGTAGTATTCGTTTAATTGATAATGCTAAATTTCCTTGGATCATTTTAATTCCTAAGAGAAAAAATATAGCCGATATCTCAGAACTCAACTCCAAAGATCAAATGTTACTTATGAAAGAAATTGTTCATTGTAGTAAGTTAATGAAGAAAATATTTAAAACAAAAAAACTTAATGTTGAAAAAATTGGAAATATTGTTCCTCAATTACACATTCACATAATAGCACGTTATAAAAAAGATATTACGTGGCCACTATCTGTTTGGGTTACTAAAGGGAAACCTTATTCAAAAGAATCTTTAAAAAAAAATGTTGATGTGTTAAAAAAATTTTTTAAAATTTAGGGTCGGGGTGGTTTCAGTCTCCCTACGCCACCCTTGTATTACTTGTATGTGATTCTCTTTGAATAGTTGTACACTTAATAATTGAAAGTAGACTTTATCAACTACTTGCTTTATTAGATTGCTAAGCATCCTTTAATATTAACAAATATAGTAAAATACTTGAAAAAAATAAAACCTCATTCACAAATTGCATCAAAAGCAATTTTAGGCATTGTAAAGTCTTTTAGATTTAATTCGCAAAATTATATTCCAAGGGAAGGATTATCTTTCTCTCTTTTTAGAATTGAAATTTTGTCTGGATTAACAGTAGCTTTAGCTTTGGTTCCGGAAGCTATTGCATTTGCTTTCGTTGCTGGTGTTGCGCCTTTATCTGGCCTTTATGCAGCTTTTATAGTGGGTTTAATTACAGCCTTGGTGGGAGGTAGACCTGGAATGATTTCAGGGGCGACAGGTGCTTTAGCTGTTGTAATGGTTGCGCTTGTTATTGATCATGGAGCTCAATATTTATTTGCAACTGTAGTTTTGATGGGAATATTACAATTAATTGCTGGTATATTTAAACTTGGTAAATTTATTAGGATGGTCCCAGAGCCTGTGATGCTTGGCTTTGTAAATGGATTGGCAATAGTAATTGGTATATCTCAGCTTAGTCAGTTTAAAACAGTAAATGCTTTTGGAGAGTCAGCTTGGATTACAGGTAACACATTACTCTATTCTATTATATTTGTTGGATTTACAATGTTTATTATTTGGTTTTTGCCAAAAATTACAAAATTATTACCCTCTACATTAGTAGCTATTTTATTTACAACTATTTTAGCTTTAACCTTAGAAATCGACATACCTAATGTTGGTGATCTTGCTAGTGTTAAGGGTGGGCTTCCAGATTTTTCTATTCCAAGTGTTCCTTTTAATATTGATACATTGAAGATTATTTTTCCTTATGCATTCATTTTAGCCTCAATAGGATTAATAGAAAGTTTGTTAACTTTAAATTTGGTGGGAGAAATAACAAACAAAAGAGGTGGGGCTAGCCAGGAATGTTTAGCGCAAGGATTAGCCAATACCGTTACAGGTTTTTTTGGGGGAATGGGTGGTTGTGCAATGATTGGACAGTCTATGATTAATGTGAGGTCGGGTGGTAGAACACGAATAGCAGGTATATCCGCTGCATTATTTTTGTTAATCTTTATTTTATACACATCATCTTATATTGAAATGATACCTATTGCTGCTCTAGTAGGTGTCATGTTTATGGTTGTGATAGGAACATTTGCCTGGAATTCTTTAAAAATTTTATTTTTTGTACCAAAAAGTGATGCTTTAGTGACAATACTTGTAACTGTCGTAACAGTTTTAGAAGATTTAGCAGTTGCAGTAATAGTAGGGGTAATTGTTTCTGCGTTAGTTTTTGCGTGGAAATCAGCATCAAAAATTAGAGCAACAGAGAGGCCATCTAAAACAGAAAAGGGTGCAAAAGTTTATGAAATAGAAGGACCACTTTTTTTTAGTTCAACAAATAGTTTTCTTGAACTTTTTAATCCATCTGAAGATCCAAATATAATTATTATTGATTTTGTAAGATCTAAAGTAATTGATCAATCTGCCTTAAAGGCAATTGAAGATATTGCTGACAAATATAATGGCTATGGAAAAAAAGTTAAACTTAGGCATTTAACTCGTGATTGTCATAAATTATTAAGTAAAGCAGGACAGCTTGTAGTAGATAGTGATGATGATCCAGATTATGGTGTTGCAGTTGATTATGATGTTAAATTAGGTATTTTTGGAAAATAATATGAATAAAGAGATAAAAGCCGATGACGTTATTTTCAATTTTTTTAAACAGATCTGTGATGAGAAAGATGAAGCTAAGTGTGTTGAACTTGGTAATAGTTGGATTAATGCAATGAAAACTAATCTTACTAATATGGAAAAAAACTTAGATGAAGCTGACAAAGCTAAACATCAAGAAAATATTGATAGTAATATGAACCACCTTAATAATCTTAAGGATAAATCAGCTGAGGAATGGCGTGAATATGCAACTCAGTGTATGGTGGAGATCCTTGATCACAAAAGTAAATCTTGAATTTTTTTAAAAAATTATTTTCTAGTAGTAATTTAGTATTACAAATTGATGATGGAGGACGAGCTGCAGCAGGCTACAAAGGTAAAGCTGGAGACTGTGTAGTTAGATCTATCGCAATAGTATCAGGTCTTTCTTATCAAAAAATTTATGATGACCTTTATAAAGCAAATGAAGAGTTTAGAACTTCATCTAGAACTAAACTTGCAAGAAATTTAAAGAAAAAAAATGACAGTCCAAGATCAGGCACACATAGAGTAATTGTCAGAAAATACCTGGAAAAATTAGGATGGAGATGGACGCCAACAATGTTTATTGGTCAAGGATGCAAAGTTCATTTAAAAAAAGATGAACTCCCAGCTGGAACTTTAATTGTATCTTGTTCAAAACATATAACAGTTGTAAAAGATGGTGTTCTTCATGATACATATGATTGTTCTAGACGTGGAACACGATGTGTTTATGGGTACTGGACCAAACCTAATTAACCTTATTATGAAAAAACGGTTATTGAACTGTACAGATTGTGGAGATGACACATCTATCTTATCACAAGTTAGCTCAGGTCCTGAATTAATATTATTATGTAGTGATTGTTACAATCTTAAATATTCTAAAGAGGTACAAAATGAAATTTATTATGAAGAAAAAGAAAAAGAAAAAAACTAAAAAAGAACAAGCTGAAAAAAAAGAAACAAACTTTTACAATCTTGGAAAATGTAATTATTTCATCTTTAAATTTCTTTGCACTCGTTTTCGTTTATAACTCCTATTTATCAGTAAAATAAAGACCTATGATACATCTATAATATTGTGTTAGGATAAAATTAAATGAAAAAGTTTTTAGTCATTTTTATTTTGTGTTTTACGATTTCAGGTCAAGTTATTGCTGGTTGTGATGACGCTCCAACAGATGGTGTAGATTATTCAAATTGTCAATTTTCAGAAGGTCAGGATTTGAGTAGGGCTTATATTCCAAATTCAAATTTATCGTTTATAAGTTTTATTCAAGTTACATTTGATAAAAGTGTATTAATGAATTCTACATTAGCAAATGGTAATTTTATAGAGTCTTCATTTGTTAGAGCAAATTTATATGAATCAAATCTTGAAGGTGGCATTTTTGAAAAAGCTAATTTTTCAAGTGCTAATTTAACTAGAGTAAATTTTAATGGAGCATCACTAATTGAAGCAAATTTTACTAATAGCAACCTTTTTGAAGCAGATTTAACAGGTGCTAATATTTTAAATACTAATTTTGAAGGTGCTAATTTAAATAATGCAACTTGGATTAATGGTGTTAAATGTGCTTTAGGATCAATTGGCAAATGTGTAAAATAAAAATATTTTCAAGCACTATAATCTTATAAAATGAATTTAGTTAATGACAAAAATTGTGGTTGGATAACTGATCTTAGTCAAAGAGTTAATATAAAAACTTTAAATGAAGATAAATTTTGTGATTGGTTAATTATTGGTGCGGGTTATACAGGCTTATCTGCTGCAAGAAAGCTATCACAAATAAACCCTAATAAAAAAATTATTATTGTTGATGCACAATTAGCCGGAGAAGGTGCCAGTGGAAGAAATTCAGGATATTTAGTTGATTCAACACTTAATGATGGTTTTACTTCAAATAAAAAATTAATAAATTATAAAAAAAAGACTGATATTTATAAATTAGGAATTGAAACTGTAAAAAAATTTATTAAAGAATATCAAGTAGAGTGTGACTGGAATGAAGCAGGTAAATATTTTGCTTCATCAAAGAAAAAAGATCAAAATATATTAATTAATTTTGGTAAAACACTTTCTAAACTAGGTTTTGAATATGATTTATTTAATAGAGAAAAATTATATAAAAAATTAGGCACAGGTTTTTATAATTTAGCGCTCTATACGAAAGGTGGAATTTTGCTACACCCAGGAAAATTAGCAAGAGCTATGATCGATACGTTACCAGACAATGTTGAATTATTAGAAAAATCACAATTGCTTAAATGGAATAAATATAAAGATATAATAAATTGTAAATTTAAGAATAATAATATAAGTGCAAAAAAAATTATTTTTTGCACTAATGGATTTTTAAAATCATTAGGTATTAAAACTCACTATAGTTTTCCATTAACTTTAACAGCAAGTATGACCAGAAAGTTAACAATTAATGAGTTTAAATCAATAGGAGAGCCAAAAGAGTGGGGAGTTCTACCTGTTCGGCCTATGGGCGCAACCATAAGAATGACAAAAGATAAAAGAATTTTAATTAGAAATACAGCTGAGGTACACTGTCCATTTAAAATGAAGGAAAGTGAGTTAAAAAAAAGAACTTTAAATCAAATGATTGGGATAAAAAAAAGGTTTCCAGATCTCCCATCTAATATAATTGAGTCTAGTTGGTCAGGAGTAGTTTCTAGAACACGAAATAGTTCACAACTTTTTGAAAAAATAGATAATAATATTTTTGTAGCAGGCTGTTATAATGGTTCAGGTATTGGTGTTGGAACTTTATTTGGTGAACAGATTGCAATTAAAGCAAGTAATGAATACACTAAAGAAATTGAAAAAATAGAGGCTAGAAACAAACCCACTTGGTTACCGCCTCAACCCTTTTTAAATTTGGGTGTTAAAACAAGGTTAATATACGAGAGATTTAGAGCTAAATCTGAAATTTAAAATATTTTTTGAAATAAACTTGAAAAAAGCTATTTAACTGATTTGATTTTTTTGATTAATTACTAATACCGCACCAATTATTAAAATTGGTAACCCTATAATTAAATCTCTTTGCCACTCCAAATTTTCAAATACTGTAGAAATCAACAAAGCAAGTACTGGCATAACAACACCAACATAGCCAGCTCTTCCAGGTCCAACTTTTTCAATTAATTTTAAGTAAAAAATAAAAGCAAATATTGAGCCAATAATTGAAAGATAAGCAAGAGAAGCAATATAGGCAAAACTATATTCGAAAAGTAATTCAGCGCCTCTTATTTTTGCAATTAAAAAAGTTATAAGTGACCCATAAAGCATTGCATAAGCCAGAGTTTCTATCAATGGAAATTCATTATTTAAGTTCCTTTGATAAACCATATTGCCAGTCGAAGCAGAAAACGTTCCAAATAAAGCTAGGAGCAAACCGATATGAGCTCCATTAGTTAAGCTAAAATTAAAAATTTCATTATTAAAAATAATTATAATTCCAGCCATACCAATTGTTGCGCCAATCAAAGTTTGTAAAGAAGGTCTTTTTTTAAAATAGAAAGTTTCACCTAAAATATTCATTATGACAACAGTTGAAAAAACAACCGCAGGAAATGCACTTATTAAATAAGTATTAGATAAATAAAAAAAAACGTAATTTATTGAATAAAGACAAGTTCCAAAAAATAAAAACCAAATATGATGATTAATAGAAAATTTTAAATTCTTATTTTTAATAAATAAATAAAAAAAAATTAAAATAGATGCAACAAGAAATCTATAAAATACAGATACTAAAGGATCAACATAACCTAATTGAAATTTAATAACATACCATGTAGGAGACCAGCAAAAAAGTGTAATTCCAAATAATACAAGGTTATTCATTAAATTTAAATTAAAAATTAATGAATGATAGTCTTGGCTGATCCTAAATTAGTTATCTTTCCAATATAAAGTCCTTTTCCTAAGATTGGAACAACGCCTACAGTAGAGCCTGTAAAGACATAGAAATTTTTATTTAGATTGATTTTATCTTTTTTAATTTGGTTAAGTACAAACCTAAGTGAGTTTAAAGGGTTTATGTAAACAGAACTGGTATTACCAACAACTTTTTGACCAATTTTTTTATTGGTAATCTTTGTCTTTAAATTACCAATATTAATTTTTCTATATTTTTGTTTTTTTCCTATAAGAAATTTAACATTAGCTCCAAAGTCACTACACAAATCACCAAAACTTGTTATCCCTTTTTTTCTTTGTCTATAACCAACAATTTCAATACAAGGTGCCATATGTGATATATATTTGGTCAAATTCTTTAAATTAATTAAGCCTTTTGATTTGAAGAACTCTTTTTTAATAAGGTAACAAACTTCAAGTTCAATACCTAAAGTGGATTTGTTAATCTTTACTTTTTGACCACTTTTTATGAAATTTTTTTTAAAAATGGATGCATAGAAGGGCTTTTTTTCCTTGAGCTTTTTCATTACAGGTATTCCAGTTCCTGCTGCTTTAAAACCAATTATAGGGTCAGCAATTTTACTTTCACAGAGCTTTCTTAGTTTTTCAGCTTCACTTAATTTTTTTGTAAATTTCAAAGGAAGTGGGGCAATTATTTTATTATTAACAAACGCGTTAACTAGTTTATCTGCTGTTTTTTCTAATAAGGTTTTTTTCATTATTGGATGTTTAATATAGTTGCAGGATCTAGTCTAGTACCAAACCAATTAAGCCTAACGTCTAGATGAGGTCCGGTTGACCTACCTGTTGATCCAACTGTAGCAATGATATCTCCTTTTTTTACATGATCTCCTACATTTACAAAAATTTTATCCATATGCATGTATAATGTTGAAATTCCATGACCATGATCAAAAATTAAGGTAGCGCCAGTATAAAACAAATCTTTCTCAGCCAAAGTCACAATTCCATTATTCATTGCCTTAATGGGAGTACCTTTTTTTTGAGCAAAATCTAAGCCGTAGTGTGGCCACTTGGGTATACCATTTAAAATTCTTTGACTGCCATAAATACCTGTAATTATTGCATCATCGACGGGAATGATAAATTTTTCTTTAAAAAACTGCAAGTCACTTTCAATTTCTCTTGCATCAGCTATTAGTTTATTTTCTCTTTTTATTCTTACATAAAACTCTTCAGGCGGTGTAACTTTTTTTTTAGGTAGACCTTCAATTTTTTGAATATTATATTTTCTCTTTTTAATTTTTTTTATAATTTTGTTATTATTTTCTGTAATTACAATGTCAGATTTTCTATCTTTTTCAATTCCAAATGCAAAATAACCATCCTCAGAAACTTTTATTTTTTTCTTATCTATTATGATTTTTGTTCCAGGCTCTGTTTTGCCAATAATAAAATGACCTTGAATAAATTTACCTTTAAACTCTATTGCATGAACATGTGTTGAAAAAAAAAATACTACTAATAATAGTAATTTATATATTACTTTGCTGTCCATCCGCCATCTACTAGAATTGACGTAGCTGTAACCATTGACGACGCTGACGAAGCTAAAAAACAAACACTTGTTGCCACATCACTTTCAGTGGCTAATTTTCCCATTGGAATGTTTGATAAAGCTAATTTTTTAAATTTTTTGTTTTTAAAAAACTTTTTAACCATTGGTGTTGCAACAAATGTTGGGGCTACAGTATTCACTCTTATATTATATTTTGCTAGCTCTACACCCATCCCTTTGGTTAAACCTTCTATGCCAAATTTTGTCATATTATAAACATTTCTACCTGCCATTCCAACATGACCAAGTTGGGAAGACATATTAATTATAGATCCACCCTTTTTTTTGTTTTTTAACATTTTCTTTACCACTAATTGAGCAACATTAAATGCAGCTTTTAGATTTAGATCTACTAGATAATTCATATTTTCTTGTTTAATTTTTTCAAATGGCTCAGGGATATTTGTCCCAGCATTATTTACTAAAATATCTATAAGCTTAATATTATCTAATTTTGTTTTTAATTCTTCAAAGTTCATTACATCACAATTAACTTTGATAACTTTGCCTTTTATCTTTTTTATTTCTTTTTCAAGTTTATCAAGATCTGATTGAGTTCTACTTAATGCAATGATTGTAGCTCCAGCTTCAGCAAGAGCAATAGAGCAGGCTCTCCCTAATCCTTTGCCAGCACCTGTAACTAATGCATATTTATTTTTAAGATTTATTTTTTGTAAGTACATTTAAATAAATAATTTTAAATCAGTATAGATTAATTCAATTGCAACAATCAGTATAGCAATTAAACCAATCCAAGCTATCCATTTATATTCATTAATCCATCTTGATATTACAGTGGCAGCTGTTGCCATGAGAATTATAGATAAAGCTAAACCAAATATTAGCAATACATAGTGATCACCAGCAGCACCAGCCACACCCAAAACATTATCTAAACTCATTGTAAAATCAGCAAGTAAAACTGTCCATATAGCTTTCATGAAACTTGAGTTATCTACTTTAATATTTTCATCACCTAACTGACCTTTGATCACATCTGTGTAGAGTTTGTAGACAATATAAAGAAGAAGTAATCCACCTATCAGTCTTAATCCTGTTATTTGCAATAAATAGGCAGTTAACATGGTTAAAATAATTCTTAAAATTACTGCACCACCAATTCCCCAAAAAATTATTTTTTTTCTTTGCTCAACTGGAAATTTTGATGCAACCATTCCAATTATAATTGCGTTATCACCAGCTAGGACTAGATCAATAAAAATAATCTGACTTAATATAACGAGCTGTTCAGCTCCAAATAATTCTGAAAACATTAACTGTTTAATATCATATCTGCACCTTTTTCTGCAATCATTATTGTTGGTGCATTTGTATTTCCTGATGTGATGCTAGGCATAATAGAAGCATCAATTACTCTTAAATTTTTAATACCTCTAACTTTTAATTTTTCATCAACTACAGCCATATCGTCTTGACCCATTTTACAAGTTCCAACTGGGTGAAAAATAGTTTGTGCATAGTTTGATGCTTCTTTAACTAGTTCTTCATCATCATTAATCTTTATTCCTGGCCTGTACTCTTCTGGTTTATATTTTTTAAATGTTTCTGATTCTAATATAATCTTTCTTGTCAGCTTAAGCCCTTTAGCTGCAACCATTCTATCCTGATCAGTTGATAAATAATTTTGTTTAATTTTTGCATAAGTTCTTGAATCTTTGTCGACTATACTTACGTGCCCTCTACTTGTGGGTCTAATATTTGAAACAGTAGGGGTAAATGCATGAAAATTATGATTTTTAGTTGCACCTAAGGTATCCATACTCATTGGTTGAACATGCCATTGTAAATCAGGAAGTTCTAAAGAAGGATCACTTTTAGCAAACATACAAAGTTGGCTAGCACCCATTGTCATTGGACCACTCCGATTAAATACATATTCTAACCCAATCATTAACTTACCAAACAAACTGTTAATTTTCTTATTAAGTGATTTAAGACCATGTATTTTATAAATTGGTCTCAACATTAAATGATCATGAAGATTTTCACCAACTCCATTTAGATCTTGAACCAAATCAATACCTAGATTTTTGAGTTTATCTGGATTACCAATTCCTGATACTTGTAAAATTTGAGGTGAACCAATTGCTCCAGAAGATACAATGATCTCTCTATTTGCTTTTACTTTTTTAAGTTCATCACCATGCCAAAATTCAACTTCTTCAGCAGTCTTGTTATTAAAATTTATTTTTTTAATATGTGCTTTGGTAATAATCTTTAAATTTTTTCTATGTTTAACTGGATTTAAATATCCAACCGATGTGCTACATCTAAAACCATCTTTTTGAGTTACCTGAAAGTAACCACAGCCATGATTATCACCTGTATTAAAATCTTTTGTTTTAGGGACACCAAATTCTTCTGCTGCATTTTGAAATTCATCTAAAAGAGGAAGATGTATTCTTTGATCGGAAACAGATAGAGGTCCATTTACTCCATGAAACTGACTTTTACCTCTTTCTTGATTTTCTGCTTTTATAAAATAAGGCAAAACATCATCCCACCCCCAACCTGTATTTCCTGACTGTCTCCAAATATCATAATCTCGATGTTGTCCTCTTATATATAAGAGACCATTGATTGATGAGCTTCCACCTAAAGTCTTTCCTCTTGGATATCTTATAGATATATTATTCATACTTTCATCTGGTTCAGTTCGATAACACCAATCAGTATTAGGGTTGTGCATTGTTTTAAAATATCCAACTGGAATATGTATCCATGGATTATTGTCTTTCCCACCAGCCTCTAAAAGTAAGACTTTATGATTTGGATTTTCAGACAATCTATTTGCAAGGACACATCCTGCGGAACCTGCCCCAAGAATAATATAATCAAAATTTTCCATTAGATTAGAATGTTTATAATCACAAAAATTAAAAATACCAGTATTACCAACGCTTATAAACATTACTTTTTATGTATTAGTAGTTGTTTTAATTTTATTTATTTGAGAAAGTGCTTTTCTTATAAAAAACACAACAAGAGGGAAATATATAATATGAAAAAAATCATATCATTAGTTGTAGGAACTCTTCTTTTAACAGTAATGACTGTTACAGGAGCAAATTCTGCACAAACTCTTAAGTGCCAAACTGTAATTAGTGCAAAAGCTGATGAAGTGAAAATGTTAAAAGATTTCACTGACACGGTAACTGCGCTAACTCAGGGGTCACTTAAGTTCGAAATTATGCCAGCTGGTTCAGTGGTTGGTGTTAAGGAAACTTTAGATGCAGTTGATAAAGGATTAATCGATTGTGGTTTTGCTTGGACTCACTATTGGTCAGGCGACCACCCAGCAGCTATGTTATTTGGTTCGCCAGTAGCAGGTGCAGGTGTTGGTATCGACAATATCGCATTTTTATCTTGGTTCCAATATGGTGGTGGTAAAGAACTTTACGACCAATTATGGACTGAAATGGGAAGAGACATCAAAGGATTTATGTTACAACCAGTAGGCCCTGAAGCTTTAGGTTGGTTCAAAGAGCCAATCAATAGCATGGCTGACTTTAGAAAATACAAGTTCAGAACTCCTCCAGGAATTCCAGGACAAACTTATAAAGATATTGGCGTAGCTTCTGTTGCAATGGGTGGTGGAGATATTTTACCAGCTCTTGAAGCAGGAACAATTGATGCTGCTGAATGGTGTTGTCCTAAGCCGGATATGACATTTGGTTTCCAGAAAGTTCTAAAACATTACTACCTACAAGGTCTTCACCAAGTAGTAGTAAATGCTGACTTCTATATTACAGGCTCTAAGTACAAAAAAATGTCTGCAATTGAGAAAAAAGCTTTAGAAGTTGCTGCAAATGCATCTCTATCAAAATCAATGAGTTACAGAATATATGAAAATGGAAAAGCTCTACATGAGCTAACTACAAAGCATGGTGTTATTTTACATGACACACCAGCTGATTATTTTCCAGCATATATGGCTGCAGCAAAAGCAGCTTTAGAAAAAAATGCGGCTAAGAACCCATTCTTTGCTAAAGTATGGCAGTCTCAAAAAGACTTTGCAGACATAGCTGTTCCTTTTTGGTCTGGATCTCAAATGTCAAATGCTAAGCTAGGAATGGCTCACGCAGAAACATTAAAGTAGTATCTAGATAAAAGATAATTACAATTGAAGCGGACTTAACAGTCCGCTTCTTTTTTTTAGAGAAATTATTTATGCCAAGAAACCACGATTCCCAAAAACCAAAAGAAGAAATCAATCCTATGAAGCTTGATATTTCAGATGAAATGATTGCTGAAAGAAGAGGTGGGTCGGGTCCAATGCCTAAAGACATGCCAAAATGGATGGCATTAACTATTACAAAAATTGATTTAGCTAATAAATATATTGGTAATGTAGTTTGTTGGATTACCATACCCTTAATATTTGCAATGGTTTATGAAGTTTTAGCTAGAAAGTTATTTAATGCACCAACAATGTGGGCATATGACATGAGTAGATTTTTATATGGTGCTTTGTTTATGTTAGGAGCGGGTTACGCATTATCTAAAGGTGTTCATATAAGAGCAGACTTTTTATACAGAAATTTTAAAACTAAAACTCAAGGTAAGATTGATTTTTGGTTATATTTAATATTTTATTTTCCAGGTTTAAGCGTTTTTCTTTATATGTCGACGATTTTTTTACAAGAATCTATTATGAGAGGTGAAAAAGGAATGGACACAGCATGGATGCCTTTTATGTGGCCAATTAAATCATGTTTATGGTTAGGAATAGTATTTTTAATTGTTCAAGGTATTTCAGAATTGTTTAAAAGCTATTGGGCGGCTACAAAAGGTAAGTGGCCAGGAGGAGACGAGTAATGTTAGCAGAATTCATGGACCCAGCTATTCTAGGATTTATCCTAATAGGTGTAATGTTGTTTTCCATTTTTGTAGGCTTTCCAATTTCATTTACCTTAATATTTTTAGGATTTTTCTTTGGGTATCTAGGATTCGGTAAATTAGTATTTTATTTGATGACCTTACAGTTTTCAATGGTTATGACAGAACAAACTTTAGCTGCTGTACCACTATTTGTGTTTATGGGAATTATGATGGAACAAGCTGGTTTAATGGAAAGATTATTTTCAGCTTTTCAGTTAATGTTAGCCAAAGTAAGAGGCTCTTTATATTACGCTGTATTATTTGTTTCTGTTGTTTTTGCAGCAGCAACAGGAATTGTTGGGGCATCAGTAACAATTTTAGGAATTATGGCTGCAAAATCAATGAACAAGTCTGGTTATAACGTTAGGCTTGCAGCTGGCACAATTACTGCTGGTGGTACTTTAGGAATTTTAATTCCACCAAGCATTATGCTAGTTGTTATGGGACCTATAATGGAAATACCCGTTACAGACTTATTTGCTGCAGCAATCATTCCAGGAATATTGTTGGCAACTCTTTATGCCGCCTATACGACCATTAGATGTTGGATTGATCCAAGTTTAGGACCAGTTCTTCCAGTTGAATTGAGAGCTACTAGTATGGTGGCTGTTTGGAAAGAGTTTTTTATTGGCTTAGTTCCTCCTGCAGCTTTAGTTTTTGCTTCGCTTGGGAGTATATTATTTGGTTTTGCAACACCCACAGAAGCCGCTGGTTGTGGTGCAATGGGTTCTTTATTATTGGCTCTAGCTTATAGAAAGCTAACATTTGGAAGATTACAAGAAGCTTTGGTTAAAACTTTAGAAATTTCAGCATTAATAATGGTTTTAGTTGCTGCATCAAATTTTTTTGGAGCAGTATTTTCAAGACTAGGTACACCAATGTTATTAACTGACTTCTTGTTAGGTTTAGAAATGAATAGATACTTAATTCTTGCAATGATCATGGTTATGATTTTTCTTTTAGGATGGCCCTTAGAGTGGGTACCTATTGTTATGATTATTGTGCCTATTATATTACCTTTAGTTGAAGCTCTTGGGTTTAATTTAACTTGGTTTGCAATTCTTGTTGCAGTAAATCTCCAGACTGCTTGGCTCTCACCACCTGTTGCTTTATCCGCTTATTTTCTTAAAGGTGTAGTTCCAGAATGGGATCTTAAAGATATTTATCATGGAATGATGCAATTTATGGTTATTCAAGTAATTGGATTAATTTTAATTATTGCATTTCCACAGATTGCTTTGTGGCTTCCAAGCTATCTATATGGACAGTAGAATTTATTAGTTTATTATCTGAAAGGTGAATCAAATTAAATCAAAAAAAAGTCTTATTAATTGGGAATTAGTTTCAGTAAACCCTAACGATAAAAATTGGGATTGGAAAGATTTATTTTGTTTCTGGGGGTGTAACATTCAAAGTGTAATTGGATTTTCTTTAATTGCGTCTCTTTATTTAGTTTATGAATTGAAT
The DNA here is from genome assembly GCF_047727625.1 of Candidatus Pelagibacter sp. Uisw_099_02. Classification (GTDB taxonomy): domain Bacteria; phylum Pseudomonadota; class Alphaproteobacteria; order Pelagibacterales; family Pelagibacteraceae; genus Pelagibacter. The sequence goes on from NZ_CP159822.1 coordinate 440,775, forward strand.
GTTTTTGTTGTTTTATTTGGAACATTAATAGCCTCAATTCTTGTTTACTTTTTAGCTAATTTAATAGGAAGGCCTTCACAAAAATATGCTTTACCATTTGCAGTAATTTTAAGAAGTTCTTTAGGTGTAAAGGGTGCAAAATACTTTGGTTTATTTAGAGGTTTAGTAGGCATCTTTATGTTTGGTATCCAAACATATTTTTTATCAAGATTATTTAGTTTTTTAATAAGAATTTGTATTTTTTCCTTTGACAATACTTTTTTAGATAATGAAATTTTTTTAGTTTTTCTTTTAGGACTAAATATTATTGATGGAGTAGCATTTATTATTGCTATTTTTTTACAAGCCTACTTATTTAGTAAAAGTCATAAATTTAACAGATCTATTATAAGGTTTTCAGCAGTAACTGTTTATTCAGGAATGCTTATATTCTTTCTAACAGTTTTTCTTTATGATGTTAAAGTTACTTCAACAGCATTTGTAGATATATTTTCAATCAACAATCTATTTGATAAAAATAATTTAGCTCCACTAATTACAGTTGCAGGGACAATTTTTGCTTACTTCTCAATAGTAATTGTGAATTTTGGTGATTTTAGCAGGTATGTAAAAAATGATAATGAATTAAAAAATGGAAATTTAAGTTTGATTATTAACCTATTATTATTTTCATTTTTTGCCGTATTCATTGTTATTGGTGCAGATATTTTCCTCAATAAAAACTTAGAAAATATGGAAAGAATTTTAACAAATCCAACAGATATAATTGGAAAAATAGACAATACAGAATTAACAGTAATAGTTTTAATTTTTATAATTTTTTCATCAGCATCTACAAATTTAATAGCTAATTATGTACCAACACAAAATATATTATTAAACATTATGCCAATGAAACTTAATCTAAAAACTGCTGGATTTATTATTGCTATATTAGGATTTATTATAGGTATTTTTTGGTTACCGCTTTTAAGTCAAATTGGAATTTTAGCCTTTGTAGATACTTTTGGTGCTTTTTTTGGACCTTTGTTTGGCATTATGGTCATTGATTTTTATTTAATTAAAAAAACAAATTTAGATAACAAAGATATCTTTTCTACAGAAAGAAATAGCTTATATTTTTATTCTAATGGCTGGCATATTAAAGCGGTCTATTCTTTATTTTTAGGTTTTATTTTTGCAGCATCAACAATTTGGAACGAAAGTTTAATGAACTTTCATTCCTTCTCTTGGATTATTGGAGCATTTATCTCTTCATTGACTTACTACTTGTTAGCTAGTAAATAATTCTATGCATCAATTTGATTTAAATGAAAAAACAGCAATCATTACTGGTGGTGCACAAGGTTTTGGCCTGGATATTGCTAAACGTTTTTTAAACTCTGGTGCAAAAGCTATCATTTGGGATATAGATGAAAAAGAATTAAAAAAAGTAGTCAAAACAATAAATAATACAAATCTTTCATACAATGTTGTTGATGTGTCTAACTTTAAAACCGTCAAAGAAACTGTCGATGAAATAGCACAATCTTCAAATATTGATATTTTAATTAATAATGCAGGCATTACTGGATCAACCTCTTCATTATGGGATTATGATGTTGATGAGTGGAACAAGATAGTTCAAATTAATTTAATGGGAACATTTAATTGTTGTAAGTGTGTTGTTCCCCATATGCTCAAAAACAATTATGGTAGAATTGTTAATGTTGCCTCTGTTGCGGGAAAAGATGGTAATGCAAATGCAAGTGCTTATAGTTCAGCTAAAGCAGGTGCTATTGGTTTAACTAAATCACTAGGTAAAGAATTGGCTGATAAAAATATTGCTGTTAATGCTGTTACGCCAGCTGGTGCTAAGACAAGAATTTTAGATCAAATGTCAAAAGAACATGTCGCTAGAATGCTATCCAAAGTACCAAGAGGTAGATTTCTTGAAATAGAAGAATTTACATCACTAATTTGCTGGCTTTCTTCTGAAGAAAATTCATTCTCAACAGCAGCAGTTTTTGATATTAGTGGTGGTAGATCTACTTATTAAGTGTTGTTTTCAACATTTTGAAATTAGTTTTATTTTCCTCAGAGATAACGGGTGCAAGCAAAATTATTGACCAATAAATTAAAAGTACAAATATAGATATCGATTTCATTTACTCCTAGTAAGCTTCAATATTGATCTTTAGTTGTTTAAAATTTGTTCAAATATTGTTTTTTAAAAATAAATGGATATATAGTAAATTTATGATTAAAAATTTTTTAATAGTATTACTTGTCTCATTTATGATTTCTAACAGCGTAACCGCTGAAAAAGCTACTGTTTTTGAATTTACAGAAGAAGAATTTAAAACATTGAAAGTTGGAAAGAAATATAAAGGTGAAACAACATGGACACTTGGGTCAAACATAAATGGTAATTTTATTAAAGCTGAAGCTGAAGCTAGGGGCTCTGGATTAGGTAAAGAAGTTTTAATTGATTTGTTAAAAACTCCTTTTATTAATATTACCTGGAAAGTTGAAAAAGATTTAAAGGGTATAGTAGAAAATAGCAAAAAAGGGCATGATTATGCCGCTAGAGTATTCGTTATAAAAAAAACTGGGTCGACAGCTCTATCAAACAGGGCAATAAATTATGTATTTTCGAGTAATAATAAAGTAGGAAAAAATTGGCCTAGCCCCTATACAAAAAAGTCAATTGATTATGTGTTATCTTCAACAAAAAATAATCTTGATACATGGGTAACTGTTAAAGCCAATGTCAGAGATGACTTTATGAAGCTACATGGTATAGATGTTACAGATATCTCTGGTGTCGCAATAATGACAGATACAGATAACTCAAAATTAAAAGCTATATCTTATTATCAAAATATTTATTTTTCAGCTAAATAGAAATTATTTAATAATTTTTTTAAAGCCGATACTCAAAAAAGATAAGAGGATTGCAACAACAACATCTTCTATTGGAGCGGCGTCTGGGACACCAAAATTCCAAGCTATTACAGTAATTAGCCAAATTATATAAATTTTCATTAAAAAAACCATATCTTAGTTTACTATTAAAATAATTTTTTTTTGATATTATAAAATTATGCATGAGAATTTTTTTCACAAACTTAAAGTTTATTATGAAGATACTGATGCTGGTGGTGTTGTGTATTATGCTAATTATTTAAAATTTCTTGAAAGAGCTAGAACTGAAGCTTTAGTTACTTTAGGTTTTAATAATAAAAAAATTAAAGAGGATTTTGGGGCTTTAATTATAGTTAAATCATGTAATATTGAATACAAAATTTCTTCTCATCTCGAGGACGAGTTAAGTATTAGGTCTTTTGTTAAGTCAGTTACAAAAACATCTTTTATTATGAACCAGTATATCTCAAGAGGAGAAGACCTTATAGTTGAAGCAAAAGTACATTTAGTTTTTGTCAATAATGAAGGCAAACCTATCAAAATACCAGATAATTTATTTAAAGATTTTAAACCTTATTTTTGTGACAGTATTAAAGTTTAGATTGCTTTCTTAGCAAATTTAATAAGCTTCATCATTTTTGGTTTATTAATAACTTTTGTATTAACATTACGTGGGCTTGGGTGGTAACATGGAATTAAAATCTTACCATCTGGTAGAGTATATTTGGCCCCATGTTTAAATAAGAATTTTTGCTTCATTACATAATTTTTTTTATAAAATTTTAAACAATTATCAAACGCAACTTTTCCTAGACTTATTATAACTTTTAAGTTTTTTAAATTTTTGATTTCCTTATCAAAATAATTTGAGCAGTTATTTAGTTCTTGATTTAATGGTTTGTCACCAGGAGGAACACATTTTAAGATATTTGTGATATAGGTACTTTTAAGTTTTAAACCATCATTAATATGGGTGGAAGTTGACAGGTTAGATATTTCTGTCTTTTTTAGACAACTAAATAGAAAGTCACCAGATCTATCACCAGTAAATGGTCTACCTGTCCTTGTTCCACCATGAGCAGCTGGTGCTAGACCAATTATTATTAATTTTGCATTAACATCACCAAAACCGGGTACTGGTTTTCCCCAATACAATTCGGCTATATTTTGTTTTCTTTTCGTATATGAAATTTTTTTACTATATTCTATTAGTCTAGGACATTTTTTACATTTAATTATTGTATTATTTAATTTTTTAAATTTAATACTCATTAATGAAATTAGTTAAAATTATCATAATCCTACTTATATCTTTCACTACTTCATTTAAAGGTATTTCAGCTAATGAATTTAAGAAAATATTTAAAGATGGTGGAAAATTAATATTCATAAGACATGCATATGCACCGGGTAGTGGTGATCCAGACGGGTTTAGGATATCAAATTGTCTAACACAACGTAATTTAAACATAGATGGAGTTGAACAATCAAAGCGAATAGGTCATTTTTTTAGACAAAACGATATAAAAATTGGCAAAGTTTTATCTAGCGAATGGTGTAGATGTAAACAAACAGCAGAGTATGCTTTTAACAGCTATGAAATTAGAGATTTTTTAAATTCTTTTTTTAGTCAAGAGTTTTCTCATAATAAGGATAAGCAAATAAAAGAATTAAAGGAATATATAAAAAACTGGAATGGAAAAAATAATTTAATACTTGTTACACATTACGTCGTAATTTCTGAAATTTTAAATTTATCTGTATCATCAGGTGAAATTGTTATAGCAGATAAAGATTATAATATTTTAGGAAGGCTAAATACACTTAACAATTAAAACTATATTTTATTATAAAAAAATATAGAGTACACACATGTCTTCCAAAAAAGCAATGAAGTTAGCCCAAAAGCAAGCTTTTGCAAAACACCGTAGTAATATTACAAATACTAAATTTGGATCAAAAAAAATAAATTTTGTTAATAAGTCCAATAAGACTAATACAACAAACAAAAAATCTTAACTCTCTTCCTCAAAGACATCCACCTTACCACAGGTTGATAATTTTGTTGTACCTTCTTCATTATTAATTACTGTCTTAATTCTAATTATTGGATTATTTTTTTCAAAAAGTAGCTGTGTATAAAATTGTGGATAGCCAACTTTATCTGTAAAAAATAAATTATTTTCTTCATATATAAATTTTTCGAGGGAGTTTTCTTTTTTTATACTTAAATCTGTTAATTTAAGTTTTTTATAAGTCTTATTGTCATAAATGAAGTTTCTTGTCATTAAAGACTTATTAAAATCTAAAATGTATTCATTTTTAATAAAACTATGTCTAAGGTCTTTACAATTTGTTAGATGCATTATTTGTGAAAAAATTATTGTTTGAAAATTAATAAATAAAAATGATAAAAGTAAAAACTTATTATAAAAATTATTTTTTTTCATATTTATCAGTGTAAAAGAGTGCAATTAATAAAATTACAGTCCATATAATCCCTATAAATGCTTTGGGACCAGTATCAGCGCTCCATAGATCTAGAGCCATAGCACCAAAGATCAGGCCCAATATATAAAGCAATATAGCTACTGTAGACTTACTCATTAATTAAATTTTTTTTAAAAAGAGAAATACCATTCTCAGTTTTATATTTATATGAGTCCTTAAAACTTTCTAATTGCCAACCAGAAAGTCTCTCTTGAATATTAGTCAAATTTTCACTTTTCCATTGATCAGAAGTATCTTCCAGTTTCCACAATTTTTTTTCCTCATTGCTTCTACCACATCCATAGCAATAGCCAGTTTGTGGGTCAGTTTTACATATACTTATACAAGGTGAAATAATCATTTTTTTAAATTATCAGTAAATATAATTGATTATTATTATATTTTATAATTATTGTCATTGGACAAATGATATCAATAATATATAAAGCCACTTAAATTCTGGGCGAATGGCGGAATTGGTAGACGCGCTGGTCTTAGGAACCAGTATTGAAAGATGTGAAGGTTCGAGTCCTTTTTCGCCTACCAAAAAGTTATTATAAATTATGAAAGTAAAAGTAGAAAACATAAAAGGCTTAAATAAAGACATTAAAGTTTTCATAGACAAAAAAACTATGAACTTACATATGGATGAAAAATATGAAGAAATTAAAAAAACTGTTAACTTAAAAGGTTTTAGACTGGGAAAAGTGCCTAAAGAAATTCTTAAAAGACAATTTGGACAAGCAATTTTTAGTGAAGTTTTAGACAAAGTGTTAAAAGATTCATCAACAAAAGCATTGGCCGATAATAAGATTAAACCAGCTGGCCAGCCTAAGCTTGATTTAAAAACTTATGGTGAAGATAAAGATTTAGAATATGTAATTTCTGTAACAGAGCTTCCTAACGTTGAGCTTAAGTCTGTAGAAAATATAAAATTTGACGAATATACAGTAAAAATTGACCCTAAAGAGACTGATAAAAGAATTAAAGAAATAGCAAAAAGTCAAAATAATTTCATAGATGTTGCTGATGATATTAAAGCTACTGATGGAAATTCTGTAATCTTTGATTATAAAGCGACAATCGATGGAAAAGATTTTACTGGTGGTGAAGGAAAAAACACACAATTAATACTCGGTAAGGATTTATTTATTAAAGGTTTTGATGAGCAATTAATTGGTGTTAAAAAAAATGACGAAAAATCGGTAGAGGCTGCGCTTCCTGAGAATTATCCTCAAAAAGAATATGCAAATAAAAAAGCTAAATTTATTTGTAAAATAATAGCTATAAAAAAATCTGAAGATGTTAAAATTGATGATGTTTTTGCAAAAAACTTAGGTGCAAAAGATCTTACAGATTTAAAATTGCTAGTTTCAAAACAAATTAATGACGAATATAAAAATTCTTTAGATAAATTAGCAAAAACAAAAATTTTAAAAGAAATTGAAAACTTTAAAGTTGATGAAATTCCAGGTAATTTAATAGAAGAAGAAGTTAAAATACTAGCACAAGGAATGAGCGAAGAAGATGCTAAAAAAAGTAGAAAAAATTTTGAGGATATTGCAAAGAAAAGAATTAAAGTAGGATTAATTTTGAATGAATTTGGTGAACAAAATAAAATAAAAGTTACAGAACAAGAAGTTCAAGCAGAGGTTCAAAAGCAACTTAGAATGATGCCCGGTCAAGAAAAAATGGTTATGGAATTTTATCAAAAAAATCCATCTGCATTAGCTAGCTTAAGAGGAACAGTTTATGAAGAAAAAATTATAAATTTAATTAAAACAAAGGCAAAATCCAATAAAAAAGAAATCACGAAAGAAGAAGCAGAAAAAATTTTAAAAGAACATCAAAAACAAGAACTTGACCACAACCATGATCATAACCATTCTGCAGAAAAAAAAGCACCAGCAAAAAAAGTAGCTTCTAAAAAAGATGAAGCTAAGCCAAAAACTTCAAAATCTAAAGAAACTAAAGCAAAAAAAGTTAGCAATAAGTAATCACAAGTTGTATAAGTTAAGAGAATCAACTTATGACAATAAATTTTTCTGAACAAATGAACAACTTAGTTCCTATGGTTGTGGAACAATCAAACAAAGGAGAAAGAGCTTACGATATTTATTCTAGGCTTTTAAAAGAGAGAATAATTTTTCTAGTTGGCCCTATTAATGATAACGTTGCATCCTTAGTTACAGCTCAACTTTTATTTTTAGAATCTGAAGATCCCAAAAAAGAAATTAATTTATATATAAATAGTCCTGGAGGACTTGTTACAGCTGGGTTAGGTATTTATGACACGATGCAGTATATAAAACCTGATGTGTCAACTTTGTGTATTGGTCAAGCAGCTTCAATGGGATCTTTTTTACTAGCTGCTGGAAAAAAAGGTAAAAGGTTTTCACTCCCAAATTCTAGAATAATGGTCCACCAACCATCAGCTGGATTTCAAGGACAAGCCACAGATATTGAGATACATGCTAACGAAGTTTTGTCATTGAAAAAGAGACTTAATGAAATTTATTCCAAACATACTGGAAAATCAGTTGAAGATGTAAAAAAGGCTCTCGAAAGAGACAACTTTATGAATCCAGAAGTTGCTAAAGATTTTGGTTTAGTTGATGAAGTAGTTGAAAATAGATCTTAACACACAACATCTTGATAGTTACCAAACGTATACTTGATTAGTATGACTCATTTATATTAAAGTACATTAAATGATTCGTTTATAAATTATGACTACAAATAATAAAAATATCCTTTACTGTTCATTCTGTGGCAAGAGCCAGCATGAGGTTAGAAAATTAATAGCAGGTCCCACTGTATTCATTTGTGATGAGTGTGTTGAGCTTTGTATGGATATCATCAAAGAAGAAAGCAAGGATAATTTTGTTAAACATCAAGATGGTTTACCTTCACCAAAAGAAATTTGCGCTGTATTAGACGACTATGTTATTGGTCAACCCCATGCAAAAAAAGTTTTATCAGTAGCTGTACATAATCACTATAAAAGACTTAATTATGAAAGTAAAACTAGTAAAACAGTTGAACTTTCCAAATCGAATATTCTTTTAGTTGGGCCTACTGGTTGTGGTAAAACTTTATTAGCCCAAACGTTAGCAAGAATTTTAGATGTACCCTTTACAATGGCAGACGCAACCACACTGACAGAGGCAGGATATGTTGGTGAAGATGTTGAAAATATTATTTTAAAATTATTACAAGCTGCAGATTATAATGTCGAAAAAGCGCAAAGAGGAATTGTCTATATTGATGAGGTTGATAAAATTAGTAGAAAGTCTGAAAACCCTTCAATTACAAGAGATGTTTCTGGTGAAGGTGTGCAGCAAGCTTTATTGAAAATTATGGAAGGAACCGTTGCAAGTGTACCACCTCAAGGAGGAAGAAAACACCCTCAACAAGAATTTTTACAAGTTGATACAACTAACATTTTATTTATTTGCGGAGGAGCTTTTGCAGGTTTAGATAAAATAATTTCTCAAAGAGACAAAGGAACTTCGATTGGATTTGGTGCGAATGTCAAAAAAACAGATGATAAAAAAACTGGTGAATGGATGAAAAGTTTAGAACCAGAGGATTTATTAAGATATGGTTTGATACCTGAGTTTATTGGAAGGTTACCTATGATAGCTACCTTAGAGGATCTTGATGAAAAATCTTTAGTAAAAATATTGCAAGAGCCTAAAAATTCCTTAATCAAACAATATCAAGAATTATTTAAGTTAGATGGAGCAAAATTAAACTTTAAAGACAACGCTATTAAAGAAATTGCACAAAAAGCAATTAATAAAAAAACAGGTGCAAGAGGACTTAGGTCAATTTTAGAAAATATTCTATTAAAAACTATGTATGATTTGCCTAGTCAAGACAATGTTGATGAGGTTATCGTTGACGCTAGTGCGGCCAAAGGTCTAACTCAGCCTATTTTAGTTCACTCAAAAAATAGCAATAAAACTAAAATAGACAAAACATCTGCTGCCTAATTTAACGTTAATAACTAATAAATAGCTATTGCAATATTGAATTTAATATCCATATTTAAAACATGGATGTTAAAATCGTAAGACCATTATTACCATTAAGAGATATTGTCGTATTCCCAAATATGGTTATTCCATTATTTGTTGGTAGAGACAAGTCTATCTCAGCTTTAAATGAGGTGATGAAAAAAGATAAAAAAATAATTCTTGTTACACAAAAAAATTCAGAGATAGATGATCCCAAAAAAACTGATGTTTTTACTTATGGTTGTGAAGGAAACATTCTACAGTTATTAAAATTACCGGACGGTACAGTAAAAGTTTTAGTTGAAGGTAGTAAAAGAGTTAAAATTTTAGATTATAAAGATAATGATAAGTATATTGTTTGTGAATACGCTCATCACTATGACGAAGTTACAAAAGATGAAGATCTAATTCCACTAGCAATGACAGCAGTTAGAAGACTTGAAAAACTAACATCGATTAATAAAAAAGTTTCAAGTGAAACAATTAATAGTATTAAAAAATTAAATAACGCATCTCATATTGCTGACAATATTGCATCTCATTTAACAGCAACCATTTCAGAAAAACAACAAATTTTTGAAACAGTCGATGTTAAAAAAAGACTTAACTCTATAATTAAAATTATGGAAAATGAAACTAGCATTATTGGTGTTGAGAAAAGAATCAGAGGCAGAGTTAAGACTCAAATGGAAAAAACTCAAAGAGAGTATTATTTAAATGAACAACTAAAAGCTATTCAAAAAGAATTAGGTGAGATTGAGGACGGTAAAGATGAAACGTCAAGTCTTAATAAATCTATTTTAAAATCCAAAATGCCGAAAGATGTTGAAAAAAAATGTATGGCAGAACTTAAAAAGTTAAAAAATATGAGCCCGATGTCAGCAGAAGCTACTGTCATTAGAAATTATCTTGATTGGATGATTGACCTTCCTTGGTTTAAAAAAAGTGAAATTGCTATGGATCTTAAAAAAGCATTAGCTGTATTGGATGCAGATCATTTTGGCTTAGAAAAAGTGAAAGAAAGAATTATTGAATTTTTAGCTGTTCAAAAAAGAATGGAAAAAATTAAAGGTCCAATTCTATGTTTAGTTGGCCCACCTGGAGTTGGAAAAACATCATTAGGTAAATCAATTGCTAAAGCTACTAACAGAGAGTTTGTTAGAGTTTCTGTTGGCGGAATGCGTGATGAAGCTGAAATAAGAGGACATAGAAGAACTTATATTGGTTCTTTGCCAGGGAAAATTATTCAAATGATGAAGAAAGCAGGAACAAAAAATCCTTTAATTTTACTTGATGAAATAGATAAAATCGGAAACGATTATAGAGGTGACCCATCATCAGCTTTATTGGAAGCTTTAGATCCAGAGCAAAATGCGACATTTAACGATCACTATCTTGAAGTTGATTATGATCTATCCGACGTTATGTTTGTGACAACAGCAAACACATTAAATATATTACCCCCACTTTTAGATAGAATGGAAGTAATAAGATTAGCTGGTTATACTGAAGATGAAAAAATTAATATTGCTAACAAATACCTTTTACCAAAACAGATTAAAGACAATGGTGTTAAAGAAAAAGAAATGACCTTATCTGAAGATATTGTTAAAGAAATTATTAGAAGTTACACAAAAGAGTCTGGTGTCAGAAATTTAGAAAGAGAAATTTCTAAAGTAGCAAGAAAAGTTGTAAAAAAAGTTGTAACTGGAGAAGAAAAAGAAGTTAATGTTAATTTAAAAAATTTACCAGACTATCTAGGTATACAAAAATTTAAATTTGGTGAACTTGAAAACAAAGATAAGATAGGCGTTGTTACAGGTTTAGCATGGACAGAATACGGAGGGGAAATCCTAAAAATTGAGACTGTCATTATGCCTGGTAAAGGTAGAATGCAAATTACTGGTAAACTTGGTGAGGTAATGCAAGAATCTATTAAGGCGGCAAAATCATTCATTAGATCTAAGAGTTTAGATTATGGAATTATACCGCCATTATTTGAAAAAAAAGATTTTCATATTCATGTACCTGAAGGAGCCACACCAAAAGATGGGCCTTCAGCTGGTATTGGAATGGTTACATCTATAGTTTCAGCAATAACTAATAATCCAGTAAGAAGAGATGTTGCCATGACTGGTGAAGTTACATTGACAGGACAAGTCCTACCGATTGGCGGATTAAAAGAAAAATTACTTGCCGCCCATAGAGCTGGAATTAAGCAAGTTATTATTCCTAAGGAAAATGAAAAAGATTTAGTAGATATGCCTAAAAAAATAATTGATGATATTAAAATTACTTCTGTAGAACATGCAGATGAAGTGTTAAAAATAGCTCTTACTAAAGAACTTAAGAGAGTTGAATGGGTAGAGGTAGAAAAAATTTCTAAATCTGGTGATAAATCTCAAGCTAGCATTCAATAATTGCCAATTTATATCCTTTTCTTTTTTAATATCTGTTTTGACTTTCATAAATAATTGTTATAATTAAACGATAATTTTGGTTAAGGGTGGTTAGCTCAGCTGGTAGAGCATCTCGTTTACACCGAGGGGGTCAAAGGTTCGAGTCCTTTACTACCCACCAAAATATGTAAAAGTGGGGGTGTAGCTCAGTTGGTTAGAGCGATCGCCTGTCACGCGATAGGTCGAGGGTTCGAGTCCCTTCACTCCCGCCACTTTTCCCCATTTTTAATGTGAATTTCATATAAATTGTGACGTAAGAGCACTTCAACATGATATAAAAAGTGCTATATAGACTTCATGCTTTCAGAATTTTTAAATGATTATCTGCCTATTATATTATTTCTAATAATAGCTATTGGTCTGAGTTGCGCCTTTGTGATAATCAATTTAATTCTTTCACCAAAAAACCCTGATCCAGAAAAACTATCAGCTTATGAGTGTGGATTTGAACCCTTTGAAGATTCCAGAATAGAATTTGATGTGAGGTTTTATTTAGTGGCAATTCTTTTTATAATTTTTGATTTAGAAATAGCTTTCCTTTTTCCTTGGGCAGTTTCTTTGGGAAATATTGGTTTATTAGGATTTTCTTCAATGATGATTTTTTTGTTCATATTAACAATCGGTTTTATTTATGAGTGGAAAAAAGGTGCATTAGATTGGGAATAAAATTTAAAACATGAATTTAACAGATAATAATAAACAAATACCAGAAGAGTTCAAAAAACTTTCTGATGATTTTAGTAAAAATGGTTTTATAACGACATCATTAGATAATCTTATCAACTGGTCAAGAGCAGGTTCATTACACTGGATGACTTTTGGATTAGCATGTTGTGCAGTAGAAATGATGCAAACTGCAATGCCAAGGTATGATTTGGAAAGATTTGGTGCAGCACCACGTGGCTCACCTAGACAATCTGATGTTATGATTGTTGCTGGAACCTTAACAAATAAAATGGCACCAGCTTTAAGAAAAGTTTATGATCAAATGCCAGAACCAAGATATGTAATATCGATGGGTAGCTGTGCTAATGGTGGTGGTTATTATCATTATTCTTATTCTGTTGTTCGTGGATGTGATAAAATTGTTCCAGTTGATATTTATGTTCCTGGATGCCCACCATCTGCTGAAGCTTTACTGTATGGTATTTTACAACTCCAAAAAAAAATTAGAAATAAAGGATCTTTTGAAAGATAAATATTATGACTAATTTAACTGATCTTGAGAAAAAAATTAATTCTGAACTAACAACTAAAATTAAAAAATCTCATATTAAACATGATCAACTATACATAAATATTGATAATAAAGATTTGATAGATGTCACAATTTTTATTAAGAGCAATGAGAATACAAAATTCAGACAATTAATTGACATAACTGTAGTTGATTACCCTGAGGACACTCAACGATTTAAAGTTGTATATCTTTTTTTAAGTCATGAATTTAATAAACGTATAATATTAAGTTATTTGATAAGTGAAAATGAAATGATTCCATCATTGACGTCAGTATACCCAGCTGCAAATTGGATGGAACGTGAAGCTTTTGATATGTATGGAGTTAAATTTAAAGACCACCCAGATTTAAGAAGAATACTTACAGATTATGGTTTTGAGGGTCACCCACTAAGAAAAGACTTTCCGTTAACTGGACACACAGAAGTTAGATACAACGAAGAACAAAAAAAAGTCATTAAGGAACCAGTTAAATTAGAACAAAATTATAGAAACTTTGATTATGAAAGTCCTTGGGAAGGAACTAAATATATTAAAAAACAGACAGATCAGGAAAATGACAAAAAAAACTAAAACATTAAACCTTAATTTTGGACCACAACATCCGGCTGCTCATGGGGTCCTAAGATTGATTTTAGAATTAGATGGTGAGGTTGTTGAAAAAGCAGATCCGCATATTGGATTACTGCATCGTGGCACTGAAAAACTTATAGAAAACAAAACTTATATGCAAGCTGTGCCCTATTTTGATAGGCTCGATTACGTAGCTCCAATGAATCAAGAACATGCTTTTGCTTTAGCTATAGAAAAAATATTAAAGATTGAAGTGCCAATTAGAGCCCAATTTATAAGAGTTATGTTTTGTGAGATTGGAAGAATTTTAAGTCATATATTAAATGTAACAACTCAAGCATTAGATGTTGGCGCCTTAACTCCTTCATTATGGGGATTTGAAGAACGTGAAACCTTAATGACCTTTTATGAAAGAGCTTCAGGTTCAAGACTGCATGCTAATTATTTTAGAGCTGGTGGAGTTCATCAGGACTTACCAATGGGTTTAGAAGAAGATATAGGTAAGTTTTGTTTATCTTTTCCTAAAATAATTGATGATCTAGAAACATTACTAACTGATAATAGAATATTTAAACAACGAAATGTAGATATTGGCATTGTAACAAAAGAAGATGCTTTAGATTATTCATTTAGCGGGGTTATGATTAGAGGATCTGGTGTGCCTTGGGACTTAAGAAAGTCGCAGCCATATGATTGCTATAATCAATTAGAATTTAAGATACCTGTTGGAAAGAATGGAGATTGTTATGATAGATATTTATGCAGAATAGAAGAAATGAGAGAGAGTATTTCTATCATCAAACAATGTTTGGCTAAAATGCATAAAGGACCAATTAAATCATCAGATGGTAAAATTAGCCCTCCATCAAAAAAAGATATTAAACAATCTATGGAAGCACTAATTCACCATTTTAAACTGTTTACTGAAGGTTACCGTGTAGATAAAGATGAAATTTATACTGCTGTTGAAGCTCCTAAAGGAGAGTTTGGTGTTTATCTAATATCTGATGGTTCTAGCAAACCATATAAATGCAAAATAAGAGCCCCAGGTTTTTCTCACTTAGCCGCTATGGATTATTTAATTAAAGGTCATATGCTTGCAGATGTGCCTGCTGTACTGGGTTCACTAGATATAGTTTTTGGAGAGGTAGACAGATAATGACTTTAAGAAGACCCTCAAAAGAACAGCCTGAGAATTTTGAATTTAATCCTGCTTCATTCGAGGCTGTTAAATCGGTTATGGCAAAATATCCTAAAGGTAAAGAGCAAAGTTCTGTAATGGCCCTCCTTTATATAGCACAAAAACAAAATAGTAACTGGATTCCATTAGCGGCCATGAAGTGCATAGGTAAAATTTTGGACATGCCATATATAAAAGTTTACGAAGTGGCAACATTTTATACGATGTATAATCTTGCCCCTGTTGGTAAATATTTTATACAGGTTTGCACAACTACACCATGTATGATTAGAGGTGCTTACAAGCTTGTTGAATCCTGCAAAGAAAAAATTTCTGAAAATGAAAATGAGCTTTTAAAAGATAAAAATTGTTCTTGGATGGAAGTTGAATGTTTAGGTGCTTGTGTTAATGCGCCTATGATGCAGATTAATAATGATTATTATGAAGACTTAGATAAAGAAAAAACATCAAAAATTTTAGATAAGATCCTAAATGATGAAACACCTAAGCCAGGATCATACAGAGGACGTATAAACAACGAACCTGAAAATAACAGAAAAACACTTATGGACTTAAAAAATGCTTAAAGACGAAGATAGAATATTTCAGAATTTATATAACGATAATGGTTCAGATGTTGCGTCATCGAAAACAAGAGGTGACTGGACAAAAACTAAAGAAATAATTGAAAAAGGTAGAGATTGGATAATAAATGAAATTAAAACTTCACAACTTAGAGGTAGAGGTGGTGCTGGATTTCCAACAGGTTTAAAATGGTCTTTTGCTCCAAAAGAGCTCAGTGCAAGACCTCATTATTTAGTAATAAATGGAGATGAGTCAGAACCTGGCACATGTAAAGATAGAGATATTTTAAGATTTGAACCCCATAAATTAATTGAAGGTTGTTTGATTGCTGCTTACGCAGTTCAAGCCCATGTTTGTTATATTTATATAAGAGGAGAATATTTTGTTGATGGAGAAAAACTTCAAGTAGCAATTGATGAAGCTTATGAAAAAAATTTGATAGGGAAAAATGCATCTGGTAGTGGTTGGGACTTAGATATTTATATTCATTATGGTGCAGGTGCTTATATTTGCGGTGAAGAAACGGCGTTACTTGAAAGTATAGAGGGTAAAAAAGGTCAACCAAGATTAAAACCACCTTTTCCAGCTTTAATAGGTCTCTATGGGTGTCCAACTATAATTAACAATGTTGAAACTATAGCAGTTGTTCCAACTATATTAAGAAGAGGTGGAAAATGGTTTGCATCTTTAGGTAAAGAAAAAAATACTGGAACTAAAATTTTTTGTATATCTGGCAATGTTAACAACCCATGTAATGTTGAAGAGGAAATGAGTGTATCACTTAAAGAATTAATTGAAGTTCATGCTGGTGGTGTAATTGGTGGATGGCATAATTTACAAGCTGTAATACCCGGTGGATCCTCAATGCCTTTAATACCACAAAGTACGTGTGAAACTTTAACAATGGATTTTGATTCATTGGTTGCTGAAAAAAGTGGATTAGGAACAGCTGGTATTGTAGTCATAAACAAAGATCAAGATATTATTAAATGTATGGCAAGAATTGCTAGGTTTTATAAACATGAAAGTTGTGGTCAATGTACACCTTGCAGGGAAGGCTCAGGTTGGATGTGGAGAATGCTTGAAAGAATGGCTAAAGGTGATGCATCAAGAGATGAAGTTGATATGTTGGAAGATGTCACTACTCAAATTGCTGGACATACCATATGTGCATTTGGTGAAGGATCTTCATGGCCTGTACAAGGTTTGTTAAGACATTTTAAAAAAGAAATCGAAAATAGAAATGATCTTAACCCTAGCATAAAAAAAATAAAAGACATTCCCTATCTAGTAGATCAACATTTATTGGATAAAAAAAATGTTTAAATTAAAAGTTAATGAAATTGATATAGAGGTTGAAGAGGGTCTAACAGTGCTTCAAGCCTGTGAAAAAGCTGGAGTTGAAATCCCAAGGTTTTGTTATCATGAAAAATTATCAATAGCTGGTAATTGCAGAATGTGCTTAGTAGAAATGGAAAAATCTCCCAAACCAGTTGCATCTTGTGCGATGCCAGTTGCTGAAGGAATGAATATTAAAACAAATACTGAATTTGTTGAAAAAGCAAGAAAAGGTGTCATGGAATTTCTATTAGCTAACCACCCCTTGGATTGCCCAGTTTGTGATCAGGGTGGTGAATGTGATTTGCAAGATCAATCAATGTTTTATGGTGTTGATAAATCTAGATACAAAGAAAATAAAAGAGAAGTTTCTGAAAAAAATATGGGACCTTTAATCAAAACTCAAATGACCAGATGTATACATTGTACTAGATGTGTTAGGTTTGCAACAGAGGTTGCGGGTGTGCCAGAGATTGGAGCTATAGGTAGAGGTGAGGATATGCAAATTACAACATACTTAGAACAATCTATGCAATCAGAACTATCAGCTAATGTTGTAGATTTATGTCCTGTCGGCGCCTTAACATCTAAACCATATGTATTTGAGGCTAGGCCATGGGAATTAAAAAAAACTGAATCTGTCGATATAATGGATGCTATTGGCTCAAATATAAGAGTTGATACATATGGATGGGAAGTAAAGAGAATTTTACCAAGAATTAATGAGAATATTAATGAAGAGTGGATTTCAGATAAAACAAGATATGCCTGCGATGGTTTATTAAATCAACGTCTAGATACTCCTTACATAAAATATAACGGTAAGTTTGAAAAAGCATCATGGAATGAAGTTTTTAATATAATTAAGTCTAAGTTTAAGAATGTTGACAAGAATAAGATATGTGGAATGTCCGGTGATTTAGCTAACATGGAAACACTGTATATATTTAAAGAGTTTTTTAATAAAACACTAGGTTCGTATAATCTTGAATCAAGAAGTGACCACACATATTTAAACCCACAAAAAAGAGAAAATTATTTGTTCAATTCAACAATTAATGGAATAGAAGAAGCAGATTTTATCTTGCTTATAGGAAGCAACCCTAGATACGAGGCAACAATTTTAAATGCACGTATTAGAAAAGCATACTTACAAAATAAAACAAAAATCATTTCTTTAAATGAAGTTGGTGATCTTACTTATCCATATATGTCTTTGGATGGAGATATTGAAAATATCAAAAAAATCACCGAAGGTAATCATGAGGTATCAAACTTAATTAAAGACGCAAAAAAACCCCTAATTATATTTGGTCAGTCTGCCCTAAAGACAAAATCTGCAAAATATATTTTTGAATCTGTTAAATCTTTTTTAGAAAAAAATAATAAAATATTAGATGAATGGAATTCTTTAAACATAATTTCAGAAAATGCAGCTACAGTCGGTAGTTTCGACCTTGGATTATACAAAACTAACGATGGTTCTAATGAAGTGTTAAAAGACTTAGAAAATCACAAGTTTGAAATTGTTTATCTGTTAGGTGTAGATAATCTTAAATTTGAAAAAAAGAATGAGTTTGTAATCTATCAAGGTAGTCACGGAGATAGAGGGGCAGAAATAGCAGATATTATACTTCCAGGAGCTGCCTATACTGAGCAAAATGGTTATTTTACAAACCTAGAAGGTAAATTACAAAAAGCTTATAAAGCCTCTTATCCACCAGAAGATGCAAAGGAAGATTGGCTAATAATAAATGAATTAGCTGAAGCAATGAATCATAGAAAGCTATTCAACGATAAAGATGAGCTAGACAGCAGTCTACTTAATCAAATTAACCTATATGTTGAAAAGAATAATTCTATTAAAACTTCTGATATTAAAAACATAGAGTTTAATCATGAAATTTTAAAGATTGATAATGAAGATTATTATTATTCAAATGTTATAGCAAGAGCTTCTAAAACAATGTTTGAATGCAAGACTTCTAAGGCTAACTTTAAATTAACGGGTACAGAGGGTTAGTAATATGGAATATTTAAGTATAATTTTTTCAGAAAGTTATAAAATTTTATTTTTATTAGTTCCGGTGCTTGTATCTGTTGCAATGATTGTTTGGCTTGATCGTCGTATTTGGGCTTTTGTTCAAAAAAGACAAGGACCTAATGTTGTTGGACCTTTTGGTCTGCTTCAATCCTTAGCTGATGCACTAAAATACATATTTAAAGAAGTTATCATTCCATCAAGCTCTAATAAAATTATATTTATATTAGCACCAATTGTCACCATGACTTTAGCACTAATATCTTGGGCAGTTATCCCTTTCAGTGCAACACAAGTATTAGCAGACATTAATGTTGGTATTCTATATTTATTTGCTGTCTCATCTTTGGGAGTTTATGGAATTATTATGGGTGGTTGGGCTTCGAATTCAAAATATCCCTTTTTAGGAGCAATTAGATCTGCTGCTCAAATGGTATCATATGAAGTTTCAATAGGTGTTATCATCATTAATGTTTTGCTTTGTGTTGGGTCACTAAATTTAAGCGATATAGTTATGGCTCAAAAGAATTTATGGTTTGTAGTTCCATTATTTCCAATGTTTGTAATTTTTTTTATTTCAGCTTTGGCCGAAACTAATCGACCACCATTTGACTTACCTGAAGCTGAAGCCGAACTTGTTGCTGGATATCAAACTGAATATTCTGGAATGATGTATGCAATGTTTTGGTTAGGTGAGTATGCAAATATTCTTCTTATGTGTGCAATGGGATCAATTCTTTTTTTAGGAGGGTGGTTATCACCAATCGAAATTTACCCTTTTACTTTAGTACCAGGAGCTATTTGGTTGATTTTTAAGATTTTATTTCTTTTTATATTGTTTGCATTGGTAAAAGCCATTGTACCAAGATATAGATATGATCAGTTAATGAGATTGGGTTGGAAAATTTTCTTACCTTTATCTTTAACGTGGGTTGTTCTTACAGCAAGTTATTTATTTTATTTTAATCTTTTACCAATTAATTAATTATGAAAATATCAAGAATATTTAAAACAATCTTTATGTTAGATTTTTTAGCTGGCCTAACAATTGCCTTAAGGGAACTCTTTAAAACAAAAAAAACGATAAACTATCCTTTTGAAAAAGGAAAGATTAGTCCACGATTTAGAGGCGAACATGCTTTAAGAAGATACCCAGATGGTGAAGAAAGATGTATTGCTTGTAAATTATGCGAGGCAGTCTGTCCTGCTCAAGCAATTACAATTGAATCTGCTGAAAGAGCAGATGGTAGTAGAAAAACTACTCGATATGACATTGATATGATGAAATGTATTTACTGCGGGCTTTGTGAAGAATCATGTCCTGTAGATGCAATTGTTCAAGGACCAAATTTTGAATTTTCAACTGAAACTAGAGAAGAACTTTATTACAATAAAGAAAAACTTTTAGACAATGGAGATAGATGGGAAAACATTCTAGCTGCAAACATAAAAGCAGATAATCCTTATAGATAATCATTATGTTGGCTCATGCAATTTTTTTTTACATTTTTTCATTAATTGCAATTATTTCTGCAATAATGGTTACTGTTTCTAAAAACACAGTTCATTCTGTTTTCTTTTTAATTTTGGATTTTATTAGTATTTCTTGTTTATTTATAATGATAGGTGCAGAATTTCTTGGAATGATTATGTTAATCGTTTACGTGGGCGCCGTAGCTGTTTTATTTCTGTTTGTTGTTATGATGTTAAATGTAGCTCAACAAAAAAACCAGTGGTTTAGTGCAAGGGAAAGCTCAAAACATATTCCAATTGGATTGATTATTAGTGCTATTATATTTTTTGAATTAATAATTGTTATTGGTGGATGGAAATACAAACCAGATCTTGTTTCTGCTATGTCACTAAATATAGATAATAGCACCAGTAACACTCATGCTATCGGTTATGTTTTATATACTGACTACATACATGTGTTCCAATTAAGTGGAATGATCTTATTAGTTGCTATGGTAGGTGCTATTGTTCTTACTTTTAGAAAAAGATCAGGTGTTAAGAGACAGAGTTATTTCAGTCAAATATCCAGAGAAAGATCTGATGGAGTTGAATTGATTGATGTTGAAAAGAATAGGGGAGTTAAATTTGATGATTGATGTAGGTTTAGGTCACTATCTCACTTTAGGAGCAATAATATTTACAATTGGTATAGTGGGAATATTTCTAAATAGAAAAAATATAATTGTAATATTAATGAGTATTGAGCTTATTCTTTTAGCGGTTAATATTAATTTTGTAGCTTTTTCTATTTTTTTAAATGATATAAGCGGCCAAATTTTTACACTCTTTATATTAACTGTAGCTGCAGCAGAAGCTGCAATTGGACTAGCAATAATAGTGGTTTATTACCGAAATTCTTCAACAATTAGAGTTGAAGAAATAAACAGTTTGAAAGGATAATATGGAATTTGCTTTATTATTTCTTCCATTATTAGCTTCAATTACGTCTGGTTTTTTTGGAAAATTCATTGGTGATAGAAATTCAGAGATAGTTACAAGTTTATTTGTGTCAATTTCAGCACTGCTGTCTTTGATTTTATTTTATCAAGTGATTGTCAGTGGTTATGAAAACAATGTAGTTATTGCAACTTGGATTAATTCAGGAACACTGAATGTAAATTGGTCTATTAAGGTGGATACTTTGTCTTCAGTAATGCTTGTTGTTGTCACTTTGGTTTCTTCATTGGTTCATATCTATTCTATCGGCTATATGTCTCATGATCCACATAAACCAAGGTTTATGGCATATCTTTCTCTTTTTACATTTGCAATGTTAACATTGGTTACATCTGATAATTTTCTTCAATTATTTTTTGGTTGGGAAGGGGTAGGCCTTTGTTCCTATTTTTTAATTGGCTTTTGGTTTAAAAAAGATTCGGCAAATGCAGCTGCCATAAAAGCTTTTGTCGTAAATAGAGTAGGCGATTTTGGATTTGCATTAGGAATATTTTTAATTTTTTATCTATTTGGTACAGTTAATTATTCTGAAGTATTTCAACAAATTCCACAAATTGTTGATAAAGAATTATTATTTTTAGGAATATACATCAATGCTATTGATTTAATTTGTATACTATTATTTATTGGAGCCATGGGTAAGTCGGCCCAAATTTTTTTACACACATGGTTACCAGACGCTATGGAAGGTCCTACACCAGTTTCTGCACTAATACATGCTGCTACAATGGTTACAGCAGGTGTTTTTTTAGTGGTTAGATGCTCTCCAATATTTGAGTATTCTCCTTTAACTTTAAATATTATTACAATAGTTGGAATGACAACTGCTTTTTTTGCTGCAACAATAGCTTTAGTTCAAACTGATATTAAAAAAATAATTGCTTACTCAACATGTAGTCAGCTAGGTTATATGTTTTTCGCAGCTGGTGTTGGTGCTTATAATGTTGCAATGTTTCATTTATTTACTCATGCATTTTTTAAGGCATTACTATTTCTTGGGTCAGGATCTGTGATCCACTCATTTAAAAATGAACAAGATATTAATCAAATGGGAGCTGTCTATAAAAAATTACCCTATACTTGGATTTTAATGATTATTGGCACTTTAGCGCTTACAGGTTTTCCTTTTCTTTCTGGTTTTTATTCAAAAGATGCAATTATAGAATTTGCCTATCTTAGAGGTAATACAGTAGGATTTTATGCTGCAGGTGTTGGTATTTTAACAGCCTTACTTACTTCGATATATTCTTGGAGATTAATCTTTAAAACATTTCATGGAACTTATAATAATCAAAAATTAAAAATTGAAGAGATGCACGAGTCTCCCTTAGTTATGCTGATACCTTTAATTATACTAGCATTAGGAGCAATTTTCGCTGGATTTTTATTTAAAGACTTATTTATTGGTCATGGAGGAGAAAATAATTTTTGGGGGGATTCCATTAAGTTTTTAAACCCACTAAGTACGGACCACCCACCATTATGGGTTATTTTAATTACACCTGTACTTGTTCTTTTATCAATTCCAATTTCTTATTATCTATTTGTAAAAAATAAAAAGCTACCAAATCAATTTGCCCAATCTAACAAACCTTTATATAATTTTTTATTTAATAAGTGGTATTTTGATGAATTATATTACGTTATATTTATCCTGTCTTCAAAAAAACTAGGCCTTTTCTTTTGGAAAGTAGTAGATATAAAAATTATTGATAAGTTTGGACCTGATGGTTTTTCTTTAATAATTAAAAATTTGTCTTTGAGAGCTAGTAAATTTCAAAGTGGATTCATTTATCAATATGCGTTTATGATATTAATAGGCCTTTCAGCTTTATTAACATTTTTAATTTTGAAATAATGAATTTTCCAATTTTATCATCTTTAATTCTTTTACCAACTATAGGAGCTTTATTTTTATTATTTTCAAAAGATAAAAATTCAAATACAGGAAAATATGTTGCATTGTTTACTTCTTTTGTTAATTTTTTAATTTCAATTTATTTATGGTATTTATTTGATCCCTCAACATCTAGTTTTCAATTTGTTGAAAATAGAGAGTGGCTAAAAGGTTTTGTTAATTATAAAGTGGGTATAGATGGAATTTCAATTCTGTTCATAATTCTAACAACACTTATTACTCCATTATGTATAATATCTGTTAACAACACAATTAAAGTAAAGTTAAGAGATTTTCTTATTGCCATATTGGTAATGGAGAGTTTAATGATTGGAGTTTTTTGTTCACTTGATCTAGTTGTCTTTTATTTATTTTTTGAAGCTGGTCTAATACCTATGTTTTTAATTATTGGAATTTGGGGAGGTGAAAGAAGAATTTATTCTGCTTTTAAATTTTTTTTATACACATTGCTAGGATCTGTTTTAATGTTAGTTGCAATAATTTCAATTTTTTGGATTTCTGGTACTACCGATATAGTTCAACTTTATGAATTAGGAATAGATAGAAAATATCAAAACTTATTGTGGCTTGCTTTTTTTAGTTCTTTTGCGGTTAAAACACCTATGTGGCCTGTTCATACTTGGCTACCTGATGCTCACGTTGAAGCACCAACAGCTGGCTCAGTTCTTCTTGCTGCAATTTTATTGAAGATGGCAGGGTATGGTTTTATTAGATTTTCATTAGGCTTATTTCCTGTTGCCTCTGAATTATTTACTCCTTTAGTGTACTCATTAAGTTTAATTGCAATTATTTACGCATCATTAGTTGCTTTAATGCAAGAAGATATGAAAAAACTAATAGCATACTCTTCTGTTGCTCATATGGGTTTTGTAACTTTAGGAATTTTTACAATTACACAGCAGGGTATTGAAGGAAGTATAATTCAAATGATTAGTCATGGGCTTGTTTCAGCTGCTTTATTTTTATGTGTGGGTGTTGTTTATGATCGTATGCACTCAAGGTTAATTAAAACTTATGGTGGTTTAGTTTCAGTGATGCCTAAATATTCAATTTTATTTATGTTATTTACTTTGGCTGCATTAGGCCTACCAGGCACTAGCGGCTTTATAGGAGAATTTCTAATTTTAATGGGCGCATTCAAGGATAATTTTTTGGTAGCAGTTATTGCTAGTTTTGGTGTGATTTTTGGTGCTGCATATATGTTGTGGTTATATAGGAGGGTGGTTTTTGGAAATCTAATAAATAAAGATTTACTAAAAATACCTGATTTAGATAATTCAGAAAAATTTATTTTATGGAGTTTAGCTATACCCGTATTATTCTTTGGCTTTTACCCAGAACCACTTATTAATACAATCGAAGTATCAGTAAATGATTTAATTGAAATGTATAATTTTAACTTAAATATGTTTGGTGCTGAGGTACAAAAATAATGAATAATTTAAATTTTATTTCTCCTGAAATTTTTATCTCTTTATCAATAATGTTTTTATTAACTTTAGGTGTTTTCAAAAAAAATAGTTCAAGTTTAATTCACAATCTTTCAATAACACTATTATTAATTACTGGAATTTTAATATTAAACAATCCTTTTGATAACGAAAAAACTTTATTTAGAAATAGCTACATAATTGACAATCTTTCATCCTTAATGAAAATTATTACAATTGTAGGCGGTGTTTTTGTCTTATCAATTTCAACAAAATATCTAAAAATATCTAAAATTTTTTTAATAGAATATCCAATTTTAATCCTTAGTTCAATTTTAGGAATGATGGTTATGATTAGCTCAAATGATCTTATGGTTTTTTACATTGGTCTTGAATTACAGTCATTAGCCTTGTATGTTTTGGCATCATTTAATAGAGATCAGTTAAAATCTTCTGAATCAGGTCTTAAATATTTTGTATTAAGTGCACTTTCTTCTGGTTTGCTACTTTATGGTTGTTCTTTAATTTATGGATTTTCGGGATCAACTAATTTCAACATTATTGGTAATTCAATGGATTCTAATCATTATGGACTAACATTTGGAATAGTTTTTATCTTAGTTGGATTGGCATTTAAAATATCTGCCGTACCATTTCATATGTGGGCACCAGATGTTTATGAAGGGTCACCAACATCTGTAACACTATTTTTTGCTATAGTTCCTAAAGTTGCAGCTTTAACTGTCTTCATTAGATTTTTATATGTCCCATTTTTTAATATGATTGATCAATGGCAACCTATCATAATTTTTTTATCAATTGCCTCAATGATATTCGGAGCTGTTGCAGCAATTGGACAGAAGAATTTAAAAAGATTAGTAGCATATAGTTCTATAAGTCATATAGGTTACGCTTTAGCAGGACTTTCTGTTGGTACTAATGAAGGTATTCAGTCATCTATAATTTATATCTCTATTTACTTGATAATGAATCTTGGTTTATTCAGTTGCTTATTTATGATGAAAAGAAATGATCAGTACTTTGAGACTATTGATGATTTATCTGGACTATCAAAAAACCACCCAGTTTTATCTTTATCATTACTTGTTATACTTTTTTCATTAGCTGGCATTCCACCATTAGCAGGTTTTTTTGCTAAGCTTTATGTATTTAAATCTGTAATTGAACAATCAATGTATTTCTTAGCAATTATTGGCTTGCTATCAACTGTTATAGCCGCCTTTTATTATTTACGAATAATTAAAGTTATTTATTTTGATGAAGAAAAAGAAAGATATGACACAGATCATAGCCTTTGGTTAAAAATATCATTAGCTGTTTCAACGTTGTTAATTCTTTTGTACTTTATCTTCCCTAGTAAATTGGTGGAAATTGTATCTAACATCAATATTATTTAATGAAGTTAAAAAAGTTCAATTTTAAGATTATAAATAGTACAAACGATTTAGCAATAAAAATAATTAGAAATACCAATAATAAATCAGGAATTGTAATTGCCGAAAAACAAAAAAGAGGAAGGGGTCAGTATGGAAAAAAATGGACCTCCTTTAAAGGTAATTTATTTGTTAGTATTTTTTTTCAACTTAACAAGATTCAATTATCATTGAAAGATTTGACAAAAGTCAATTGTTTTTTAGTTAAAAAATTATTATCAAATTTTTATAAAGGTAATATTATAATTAAAAATCCAAATGATTTGTTGGTAAATAATATGAAAATTTCAGGTATATTACAGGAAACGATATCTAAAGCTGATGAAAAATTTATTATTATAGGAATAGGTGTCAATTTGATTAAGAGTCCAAATATAAAAAATTATTCTACCACAAATCTTTTTGACTTAATTAATGTTAAAATTACCCCTAAAAATGCATCTTTAAAGTTAAAAAAAATTTATGAAACTTTTATTCCAATGTTACCAGAATTTAATATAAAGAATTTAAATAAAAATTTAAAATGATTATTGTTGGCGATATAGGAAACACCGAAACTAAAATTTGTTTAGTAAACTCAAAAAATATTATTATTAAAAGAGTTACTATAATAACAAAAAATATTAGCTCTTCTTTATTGAAAAAATCTTTATTCAACCTAAACTTAAAAGATAAATTGATCCATACATGTTTATTTTGTAGTGTTGTACCAAAATCATTTAATACAATTAAAAGCTTTTTTAATAAAACCTACAAAATTAAATGTCATGAACTGAAAAAGCTTAAAATAAATAAATTAATTAAAATTAAAGTTAACTACAAACAAATTGGCTCAGATAGATTGGCTAATGCAATTAGTGTTATTAATAATAAAGATAATTTTATAATTTTAGATTTTGGAACTGCCACAACATTTGACGTTTTGATTAAAAACACTTATCATGGCGGTGTTATTGCACCTGGCGTTAAACTCTCACTTAATACACTTTCTGATAAAGCAACACAAATTCCTAGAATTAATTTGAAAAAAACAAATAAAGTTATTGGTTTAAACACTATTAGTGCTGTCAGAGCTGGTTTTTTTTGGGGTTATGAAGGTTTAATTGACAATATTGTTAATTTAATTAAGAAAGAGACCAAGATGTCCTTTAAAATTATAATTACTGGAGGATTATCTAATTTATTCAAAAATTCAATTAAAACGAAAGTTACATTAAATAAAGACATTACAATTAACGGCCTGATCAGAGCCAGCAGTTTAATTAAATAAATATGAAAGATGAATTATTATTTTGCCCTTTAGGGGGTTCAGGAGAAATTGGCATGAATATGAACCTGTTTGCCTTCGGAAAACCAGGTGAACATAAATGGATAATGGTTGATATAGGTGTAACGTTTGCTGATGACACCTTACCAGGAATTGATCTAATTTATCCAGATCCTGGATTTATAGTGGATAAAAAAGAAGACCTATTAGGAATTATTCTTACTCATGCCCATGAAGATCACATTGGAGCGATTGCACATCTATGGCCTCAATTAAAATGTAAAATTTTTGCTACTCCATTTACTGCAGTCTTAATAAAAGAAAAATTTAAAGAAAAGAATGTTGATGTAACGAACTATCTAAATATAGTTCAATTAAATGGAACTGTAGATTTAAATCCTTTCAAAATAGAGTACATCACATTAACTCACTCAATTCTTGAACCTAACGGTCTTAGAATTGAAACTCCAGCTGGTGTAATACTGCACACTGGAGATTGGAAAATTGATCCTGAACCACTAATTGGTGATAAAATTAACTCAGACAGACTTAAAGAGGTTGGTAAAGAAGGTGTACTTGCTATGATTTGTGACTCAACAAATGTATTTAGCATGGGTAAAGCAGGATCTGAACTGGATGTTAGAAAAAGTTTGTTAAATATAATGGGTAGCCTTAAAAAAAGAATTGTGATGGCTTCATTTGCATCAAATGTAGCTCGAATGGAAACAGCTTTTTATTGTGCAGAAAAAACTGGCAGACAAATATCACTAGTTGGAAGATCTATGCATAGGATATTTAAAGCAGCAAGACAATGTGGTTATCTAAAAAATGTTATTGAACCTATTGATGCTCGTGAAGCTAAAAATATTTCTAGAGAGAAAATAGTTTATCTTTGTACTGGTAGTCAAGGCGAACCTATGGCTGCTCTCATGAGAATTTCGAGCAATACTCATCCAGATGTTTATATAGAAAAAGATGATGCTGTTATTTTTTCATCAAAAATTATCCCAGGTAATGAAAAAAAATTATACAAACTACAAAACCAATTAGTAAAAGATGGTATTGAAGTTATTTCTGAAGAAAGTGAATTTGTACATGTTTCTGGCCACCCAAATAGAGATGATCTTAGGGAAATGTATGATTGGATAAAACCTCAATGTGCCATTCCTGTTCATGGAGAGCATAGGCATATGATTGAACACATGAAATTTGCCCACGAAATGAAAGTCCCACACCCGGTACAAGTAGAAAATGGCGACATTGTAAAATTAGCTCCAGGCAAACCACATGTTTTTGATAGAGCTCCAAGTGGAAGACTTTATTTAGATGGAAATATGAGTGTTGAAGAAGATTCCCAATCAATTAAAGATAGAAAAAATATTGCTGCAAATGGTTACATGGAGGTAACTGTCTTAATTACACCAAAAGGAAATATTCACAAACGTCCAGTATTAACTTTCAGAGGTTTGCCACTTCACGATGTTGATGAATTCATATATGAATTAGAAGATGCAATAGAAAGTACAACTAGAACTTTTTCTATAAAAAGTAAAAAACAGGAATATAATTTAATTGATGCTTTAAAAATTACTTGTAGAAAATGCGCCAAAGAGATTACTGGCAAAAGACCATTTATAAATATCAATATAGTAAGAATTTAAATGAGTGCAACGGGTCTTGCTATAATCTATATAATAATTTGGTGGATAGTTTTTTTCACGATTCTTCCAATTGACGTAAATAGACAAAAATCTATCAAAATTGATGGTGAGGATGCAGGTTCTCCAGAAAATCCTAAAATGTTAAAAAAATTTATTTATTGTACTGGTATTACAACGGCTATTTTCCTGATAATTTATTTATTGATAAAATATGAAAAGTTAAATTTAAGATATATAATTAATTAAAAATGTATATTTCAAAGTCATTTATTCCAATATTAAAAAATAATCCATCAGAAGCAAAAATAAAATCACACCAATTAATGCTCAGAGTAGGGATGATAAAACAATCTTCTGCAGGTATTTATTCATGGCTACCATTAGGTTTTAAAGTGATGAAAAAAATTGAACAAATTGTAAGAGAAGAACAAAATAAAATTGGCGCACAAGAAATACTTATGCCAACCATTCAACCCAGTGATATTTGGAAAGAAAGTGGACGTTATGATGATTATGGAGATGAAATGCTTCGAATTAAAGACCGACAAGGTAGAGAAATGCTATATGGTCCAACCAATGAAGAGTTGGTTACTGATATATTTAGATCTAATGTTAAATCTTATAAGTCATTACCACAATTATTATATCACATACAATGGAAGTTTAGAGATGAAGTAAGACCTAGATTTGGAATTATGCGTGGTAGAGAGTTTTATATGAAAGACGCCTATTCGTTTGATGTAAATGATGAAGATGCAACTTTCTCATATAATAAATTTTTTTTCTCATATTTAAAAACATTTAAGAGACTAGAACTTTCAGCAATACCAATGGCAGCCGATACAGGACCAATTGGTGGAAATCTTTCTCATGAATTTATTATTTTAGCAGATACTGGTGAAAGTAAAATTTTTACAGATAAAAGAGTTTTTGATTTAGATAGTGAAGGATCTGTAGTGGATAGAAAATCCTTACAAGACTTAAGAAAAAAATATGAACAATATTACGCTGTAGCAGATGAAAAATTTAACAAAGATGAATTTGAAGAAAAAGTATTAGAAGAAAATAGACTGATTACAAAAGGTATAGAAGTAGGTCACATTTTTTATTTTGGAGATAAGTACTCAAAAGCCTTAAATGCAGCTGTAGATCTTCCAGGAGGTAAAAAAGATTTTGTTAAAATGGGATCATATGGAATTGGTGTATCAAGACTAGTTGGTGCAATTATAGAAGCAAAATATGATGAAAAGGATGAAATAATGAAATGGCCATTCTCTGTAGCACCATATGAGCTTGCCATAATTCCAATGATTAATAAAAATGATACATCTGCATTAGATAAAGCTACAAAAATTTTTAAACATTTTGAAAATAACAATATAGATACAATTATTGATGACATGGATGAAAATCTTTCATCTAAAATTAAGAAATTTAATTTAATAGGTGTTCCTTATCAAATTATAATAGGAAAAAAATCAGAAGGTGATCTGTTAGAATTTAAGGAAATAGGAAAAGAACCTAAGAATTTAAATATAGAACAAATAACTAAGATTTTAACTGAATTAAAAGTAAAAAATTGATTTCAACATTAGAAAAAGAGATTACATTTAGATATTTAAAAACCAGAAAAAAAGATGGATTTTTAAATATTATTTCTATTTTTTCGTTCATTGGAATAAGTTTGGGTGTTGCAGTATTAATTATTGTTATGTCGGTCATGAATGGTTTCAGAACTGAATTAGTTAATAAAATTGTAGGATTTAACCCACATGTAACAGTGAAACCTTATGAAAATTCTATAAATTTAGAAATACTTAAAAATAATGATTTAATAAAAATTTCCAAGAAGTTAATTTTTAGTAATTCTGGTGAAGCAATTGTTATTAGCAAAGACTACACTAAAGGGTTAATTTTAAGAGGTTACAGTAGTGAAAACTTTCTAAAACTTGATGTTGTGAAAAAAGGAAATTTAATTGGTAAATCAAACCAATTAACAAAAAATTCAATATCAATAGGTAAAGAATTAAGTTTTAGTTTAGACCTTGGTGTGGGAGATAAAGTGTCAATCATGTCACCAGTAGGCATAGAAACAATTATAGGAAGCTTACCTCGACAAGAAACTTTTATTATTAGTTCAATCTTTGATAGTGGTTTAGCTGATTTTGATGCAAATATTGCTTTCATAAATTTAGAGACATTGGAAAACTTTTTTGGTCTTAAAAAAGAAAAGCGTAACTTAGAAATTTATTTGTACAATCCCTCTAATATTAAAGAAGAAAAAAATAAAATTCAAAAAATATTCAAAAATAACTTTGTATATAGTTGGGCTGATATGAATAGTTCATTGTTTTCTGCATTAAAAGTTGAAAGAAATGTAATGTTTATAATTTTATCTTTGATTATTATAGTGGCTGCTTTTAATATTATTTCAGGTCTTACAATTTTGGTTAAAAATAAGACAAGAGATATAGCTATATTAAAGTCTATTGGCGTCCTGAATAAATCTATTGTTAAGATATTTTTTCTTGTTGGTGTTATTATTGGAACTACAGCAACTTTTTTTGGAATTTTTTTAGGTATAATGTTTTCTTTATATATAGAAAACTTGAGAGAATTCTTAAGTAATATATTTAATATAAACTTGTTTCCTGAAGAGATTTATTTTTTAAGCACAATGCCTTCTGAAATAAATACAACTTCAATTTTTATTATTTCTTTTTGTTCAATTTTTGTAACTATTATTGTTTCAATTTTTCCAGCAATAAAAGCTTCAAAATTAGACCCAGTTAAAGGACTCAAGTATGAATAATTTGATATCATTAAAAAACATATCAAAATCTTTTTCTAACAATAAAAAAATAAATGTTTTAAAAAAAATTAATTATTCTTTTAAAAAAGGTAAGATTTATTCTCTTGTTGGTCCCTCTGGATCGGGAAAGTCTACATTATTAAATGTTTTATCAATGATAGATAAACCTACCACTGGTTCATTGTTAATTGATAGTAAACCAGTAAACTTTAATGAGAATGCAAAAAATGATAAAATTAGATCAAGTAAAATTGGTATTATCTATCAACAAAATAATTTACTTCCAGATTTTACTGCATTAGAGAATGTTTATTTAGCTGGTTTAGCTTTAACCAATGATAAAAAAAACTCAATTGATCGAGCAAAAAAAATCATAAAAATAATGGGTCTTTCATCACGTGAAGCACATTTTCCTTCAGAACTATCAGGGGGTGAAATGCAAAGAATTGCAATGGCTAGAGCACTTATTAACGAACCTGAAATTATATTAGCAGACGAGCCTACTGGCAGTTTAGACCATACAACAGCAAAGGAGGTTTTTAATGTTTTATATAAATTAAAAAATAAAAACAGATTAATAATTTATGCAACTCACAATAGATTTTTTGCTAATATGGCTGATTGCAAATTAGAAATGATTGATGGTAATATAAAAACTATCAATGCCAGAATTAAATAATCAAAACTTTAATCACTTAAAAATTCACACACAGTATTCAATCTGCGAAGGTGCTATCAAAATTGATAATTTAAAAGATTTTTGTAAAGAAAAAAAAATACCTTGTTTAGGTCTTTCTGATACATCCAATTTATGTGGTGCGTTGGAGTTTGCTGAAAATATCTCTAAGGTTGGCACTCAACCAATTATTGGCACTCAAATATATTTTAAATTTGAAGACACAACAGGGCTATTACCTTTGATAGCTCTTAATGAAAATGGATATAAGAGAATCATAGAGCTTTCTTCAAGATCTTACCTAGAAAATGACGCTCTATCTGACCCTCATTTAGATATTAAGGAACTTTTAATAGATACTGAAGGAGTGTCCTTATTTTCGGGAACTATCCAGGGTTTGTTTGGTAAATTATTTGAAAAAGGTCGTTTAGACGAAATCTCAAAACTATATAAGAACTTATCATCAAAATTTAAAGATAATTTTTACTTAGAAATCCAAAGACATGGCGATCAAAATGAAATTGCTTTTGAAAAATTCAATTTAGAACAATCTCTAAAAATTAAGATACCAATTATTGCGACTAATGAAGTTTATTATTTAACACCTGACATGCACGAAGCCCATGATGCGTTAACTTGTATTGGTTCCAAAACTTATATTAATGAAAAAAACAGAATTAAATTTAGCAACCAACATTATTTTAAATCTAATGAAGAAATGTCAAAACTATTTTCAGATATTCCTGAAGCTTTAGAAAATAACTTCAATTTACCATTTAAATGCAATTTTAGACCACAGTTTTCGAAACCTGTACTTCCAAATATTAGTTCTGAAAAAGGGGGTAGTGCTGATGAAATACTAAAAAAAGATTCATTAGATGGTTTAAAAGAAAAATTTCTCAAAGTTTTTAAAATTGAAGAAAGCAAATTAGAAACTGATGACAAATTTTTAAAATATAAAGATAGACTAGATCATGAGCTAAAGATCATAATTGAAATGAAATACCCTAGTTATTTCTTGATTGTGTCTGATTATATTAAATGGGCTAAGAGTAATGATATTCCTGTAGGACCAGGCAGAGGTTCTGGAGCAGGTTCGCTTGTAGCTTGGTGTCTATCTATTACAGATGTTGACCCAATTAAATTTAATTTAATATTTGAACGTTTTTTAAATCCTGACCGTGTGTCAATGCCTGACTTTGATATAGATTTTTGTGAGGAAAAAAGAGATCTTGTTTTTAAATATTTAACAACAAAATACAAAGATAGCGTTGCCCATATAATCACATTTGGAAAATTAAAAGCAAGAATGGTTATTAGAGATGTTGGTAGAGTACTAGGTTTGCCATATGGTTTTGTTGATAGTATTTCAAAAATGATACCTTTTGACCCTTCCAGACCTCAAAGTCTAACTGAGTGTATTAATAGCGAGCCAAGACTTAAAAAATTAGTTAATGAGGATCCTCGTGTTAAAAAATTAACTGATCTTTCTTTAAAATTAGAAGGTTTGAATAGAAATGTAGCAACTCATGCAGCAGGTGTTGTAATTGCGGATAGAAAATTAACTGAAGTTGTGCCTTTATACAAAGATGCATCTGCCGATTTATTATTACCTTCTACACAATTTGACATGTATTCAGCAGAAAATGCTGGCTTAATTAAGTTTGATTTTTTAGGATTAAAAACTTTAACGGTAATTAATAGAACGCAAAAGTTGATTAATAAAAAAGTTAAAAATTTCAAAATTGAAGATATTGACTTTGATGATCAAAAAGTTTTCGAACTTTTGTCTTCTGGTAATACTGTTGGATTATTCCAGGTTGAGAGCGCCGGTATGCGTGAAGCATTATTGCAGATGAAACCCAACCATATTGAAGATATTATTGCACTAGTGGCTCTTTATCGTCCAGGACCCATGAGTAACATACCAGTTTATAATGACTGTAAACATGGAAGACAAACACCTGATTATTTACACCCACTACTTGAAGATATTTTAAAACCTACATATGGAGTTATTATTTATCAAGAACAGGTGATGCAAATAGCGCAAAAACTCTCAGGTTTTACTGCAGGTGAGGCTGATATATTAAGAAGAGCTATGGGAAAAAAAAAAGAGCCGAACTAGAAAAACAAAAACAAGGATTTATTGCTGGTGCTCTGAAAAATGGAATTAGTAAAGAAGTTGCAGCAAGTATATTTTTAAAAATTGAACCATTTGCTGAATATGGATTTAATAAAAGTCATGCAGCCGCTTATGCTATAATTTCTTATCAAACGGCATTTTTAAAAACTTATTTTCCTAAAGAGTTTTTTGCAGCTTCGATGACAATGGATATTTCAAATCAAAATAAATTGAGTGAATTTCATGAAGAATTAAAAAGAATTAATATTAAAGTTATAAGACCTGATGTTAACAAGTGTTTTGCAGATTTTCAATTTGATGAGGATAATTTTTATTATGCTCTTGGTGGAATTAAAAGTGTTGGTTATGAAGCAATAGCAAATGTTGTTAAAGAAAGAAAAGAAAATGGTGAATTCAAATCTATAAATAATTTTTTAAACAGAGTTAACCCTAAAGATATTAACAAACTCCAACTAGAAGGTTTAGTTAAAGCAGGAGCTTTTGATAATATAGATAGTAATAGACAAGCATTGTTTAATTCAATTCCAAATTTTATTTTAAAAACGAAAAACATTCATGAAAACAAAGCAGCAAATCAAATTGATCTTTTTGGTTCAGATGAAGAACAAGATAATGAAATAATTTTTAATATTGAAGATTGGAAATTTGAAGATCGATTATCAAGAGAATTTGAAGCTATTGGATTTTTTATATCCGACCATCCTTTAAATCAATTTAAAGAAATTTTTAATGATTATAAAATAATTGATTATGCAATGTTCAGCTTAGATGACAATACAAAAGATGCAAATATTGCAGCAACTGTTTTAAAAATTTCTGAAAGAAAAACTGCAAAAGGTAACTCATACGCAGTTATTAAATTTACTGATTTGACCAGTGTTTTTGAGCTTTTTCTTTTTTCAGACATTCTAGAATTAAATAGAGAGGTTTTGGTTGAAGGTAATTCTTTAATTATAACTTTAATTAAAACTATTTCGAATGATGAAAATAAACTTAAAAGGATAAATGTTCAAAAAATAGCATCACTTCCAGATCTTTTTAATAAACCAATTAGCGAAATTATTTTTAATATTAAATCAATCAAGGATATTGATAAAATATCAAATTTAATTAATGAAGATGGAACTACCAAGGTAAAAATAAATATTAATGACAAAGATAAAAATGTTAGCTTTGAACTTAAGAATAAACGACTTATTGATAGAAAAGCTATAAATATCATTAGAAATAATGATATTTCGACCATAATTCACTAAAAAAGACTTGTTTGTTTTACAAATAATTTGTAAATAACTCTTAAATTAAATTAACACGCACACAGTTTGTGGTTTTATACCTCCGGTCCTTAGATGGAAATTACTGTGGTGGCTTAACCGGGAATAAATATGAAAATACCAAGTCTAACTATACAACAATTATTAGAAGCAGGCGTTCACCTAGGTCATAAGACTTTAAGATGGAATCCAAAGATGAAAAAATACATCTTTGGTAAAAGAGATTCAATTCACATTATTGATTTAACACAGACATTAGAATTAACAAATGTGGCATTAGAAAAAGTTTACAATACAATTGCAAATAATGGAAAAATTCTTTTTGTCTCTACTAAAAAACAAGCATCAGAAGCTATTGCAGAAGTTGCAAAAGAAACTGGACAATTTTTTGTAAATTACAGGTGGTTAGGAGGCATGTTAACTAACTGGGGAACAATTTCAGGTTCGATAAAAAAGATGAAGAAATATGAAGCTGATCTTGTTGCTGAGAATAGAGGCTTTACAAAAAAAGAACTTTTGAAAATGAGTGTTAAAAAAGATAAATTAGAAAGGGCTCTTGGTGGAATTGCTGAAATGAAAAAAGTTCCTGATTTAGTATTTATCATAGACACAAACTATGAATCACTAGCCATAGCTGAAGCATCTAAGTTGGGCATTCCTATTTGTGCCATTTTAGATAGTAATTCAAATCCAGATGGTATTGATTTTCCTATTCCTGGCAACGATGACGCCAGAAGAGCAATCGATCTTTATTGCAACCTAATAAAAGAAACTATTGAAAATGCAAAAAAAGCAGCTCCATCTAAAACTGAAGACAAACCGGAAGTTGAAAATATTAATACAAAAGAAAAATCTACTAAAACTGTTCAGGAGTTAGATAGAGAAAAACTAGATGCTAAATTCTCCAAAAAAGATAAAGAAAAGCTAAATTAATATGAGCGATATAGAAAAAGTAAAACAATTAAGAGAAGCAACAGGTGCAGGTTTTAAAGATTGCAATTTAGCGGTTAAAGAATCTTGTGGTGATTTAGATAAAGCTGTAGAAATTTTAAGAGTTAAAGGAATTTCTAAAGCTTCTAAAAAAATGTCCAGAGATGCAAAAGAAGGTGTAATTGCAACTTCAGGAGATGAGAATAAGATTTCAGTGATAGAAGTAAATTGTGAAACAGATTTTGTTGCAAAAAATGATGATTTTGTTTCTTTTGCAAAAGAACTAAGCGATTTAAATAATAAAAACAATTCTGATTTAGATGAATTAAATAAGTCTAACATGTTAAATGGTCAAACTGTTGAAAATAATCTAATTTCATTAATTGCAAAAATGGGTGAAAAAATAACAATAGGTAAGACTAAAACATTTAATCAATCAGGTGCTAAAAATTTTAATTATTTACATACAATAGTTAAAGACAATTTAGCTAAATTATCTGTTATAACTTCTATTGAAACGAAAGATAACAGCGAAGCAGTTAGAACTTTTGGCAAACAACTTTCAATGCATATAGCTGCATCTAATCCATTAGCATTAAATTCTGATTTAATTGACAAAGAGGTAATTCAAAAAGAACAGGATCTTGTTACGGAGGAATTAAAAAGTTCTGGAAAAACAGAAGAGATTGCTCAAAAAATCAGTCTAGGAAAAATGAGTAAATTTAAGGAAGAAAATTCCTTGTTAACACAGTCTTGGGTAATGGAACCAAAAAAGAAAGTACAAGAAATTGTTAAAGAACTAAATATACCTGATTTAAAGATCAATGATTTCTTTAGAATAAAGATAGGTGAATAAATGTTTGAAGAAAAAACGTATAATCAAAAAATGGATAAAACCATTGAGGTTTTTTCAAAAGAATTAACATCACTAAGAACTGGAAGAGCGAATGCTTCAATGCTGGACTTAGTTAAGGTTGATGTTTATGGGCAAAAGATGCCTTTAAATCAAGTTTCTAGTATAACAACTCCAGATGCAAGAACAATCAATATTCAAGTTTGGGATCTTAATAATGTTCCATTAGTTGATTCAGCGATTAAAAAATCTGAACTTGGTTTAAACCCACAAATTGATGGACAATTGATTAGACTACCAGTTCCTGATTTAAATGAAGAGAGAAGGTCTGAGATAAAAAAATTAATTAAATCTATTGGAGAAAAATGTAAAGTTTCAATTAGAAACATAAGACGTGAAGCTAATGATGAATTAAAAAGTTTAGTAAAGAATAAAGAAATTAGCGAAGATGACGAAAAAAAAAATGAAAAGATAATTCAAATTTTTACAGATGATCATATCAAATGCATTGATCAAAAAGTAGAATCTAAAGAAAAAGAAATAATGACTATATGAGTCCAATTAAACATGTTGCCATCATTATGGATGGAAACGGTAGATGGGGTCTCAAACACAAAAATTCAAGAAATTTAGGACATAGAGCTGGTTTAAATACAGTGGAGACAGTTATTGACGAATGTATAAAAGAAAAGATTAAATATTTAACACTTTATACATTTTCTACAGAAAATTGGAAAAGACCTAAAAAAGAAATAAATTTTTTATTTAACTTATTAGAAAATTTCTTAATTAAAAGAGTTAAAGATTTAATAAAAAATAAAATTAGTGTCAAATTTATAGGCGAATTAAGTAAATTACCAATAACGCTTAAAACTTTGATTAAAACATCTGAAAAAAAAACATTACAAAATTCAATTATTCAAATTAATGTTGCATTAAATTATGGTTCAAAAGGTGAATTAATAAATGCCTTAAGGTCAATTAATAAAAAGAAAATTAAAATAAACGAGCAAAATATTGATAAAAACTTGTTTACTAAAGGTATACCCGATCCTGAAATATTGATAAGAACAGGTAACACTCAAAGACTAAGTAATTTTTTACTTTGGCAATCAGCATATACAGAAATTTTTTTTGAAAAAAAACTGTGGCCTGATTTTAGCAAAAAAGATTTTAAAAAAATATTAACTAAATTTAAATATATAAAGAGAAATTTTGGATCAATTTAATGGGCTCTGAATTAAAAAAAAGAATAGTTACTTCACTTTTATTGTTGTTATTATTAACAATAATGTACTTTTTCTCTTTCATGATGATTATATCACTGATTGTGATTGCAATAATTATTTGGATTGAATTTTATGCTTTATTATCTAAAATATTTATTAAAAATTCAATTAATCATAAATTTTATAGATTTATATTTAAATCAATTTCGTTATTGTATCTATCATTGTTGGTTTATTATTTATTTTATATTGAATCTTACCATCAAGATTTAAAAGTTTACCTAATATATTCAATTCTTGTTGCTATACTTTCTGATATAGGTGGCTTAGTAATTGGCAAGTTTTTTAAAGGAAAAAAACTTACAAAAATTAGTCCAAACAAAACTGTGTCTGGATCTATTGGGTCTTTTGTTTTTTCATTGTTTTTGATTCCTTTATTTAATGAAACATTGATTAAGTACGATCTTTTAATATTAATTGTAATTACATTGTTTATATCTTTAACCACTCAAATAGGAGATTTACTTATCTCTTATATAAAAAGAAAAGCAAAAGTTAAAAACACCAGCGATTTACTACCAGGCCATGGAGGTATTCTTGACAGAGTAGATGGTATAATCTTTGCTATTCCAATTGGGCTTCTACTATTTAATATTTTTTAAATATGAAAAAAAAAATTGTCATTCTAGGGTCAACAGGTTCAATCGGTAAAACCGTGCTAGATGTTATCAAAAAGGATCAAAAAAAATTTGAAATAACACTTCTAACAGCAAATAGTAATATCAATAAATTATTGAAACAGGCAAAAATTTTCAATGTTAAAAATTTAATCATTACAAATAAAACTAAATATAATTATGCAAAAAAAAAATTAATTGATAAAAATGTTAATATTTATAATGATTTCAAATCAATTAACAAAATTTTAAAGAATAAAAAAATTTATTATACTATGAATGCCATATCTGGATTAATTGGATTGGATCCAACATTAAGAATTATCAAATTTACTAATAAAATTGCTATTGCAAATAAAGAATCCATAATATGTGGTTGGAATTTAATAAAAAAAAAACTCGACTTTTATAAAACTGACTTTATTCCAGTTGATTCTGAACATTTTTCAATATGGTCATTAATTAATAAGCACAATATTGGTAATATAGAGAGGGTTTTTATTACTGCTTCTGGTGGACCATTCAATAAGCTAGATTTAAAAAAATTTAAATTTATAACAAGAAAAAAAGCACTTACTCATCCTAATTGGAAAATGGGAAGAAAAATTACAATAGACTCAGCAACTATGATGAATAAAGTTTTTGAAGTTATTGAAGCTAAAAATATTTTTAACTTACAATATAATAAAATATCAATTTTAGTTCATCCCAAATCTTATGTTCATGCCATAGTTAAGTTTCATAATGGTTTAACTAAAATTTTGATTCATGATACTAATATGACGATCCCAATTTTTAATTCTCTGTATTTTAACAGTCAAAAAAAAATAAAATCTAAGGGATTAAATATTGATCTATTAAATAATCTTGATTTTCAAGGTATCAATTTTAAAAAATTTCCTGTTACAAAAATAATTAACACTTTGCCAATTAAACAATCTTTATTTGAAACAGTTATCGTAACTGCTAATGATACACTTGTTGATATGTTTTTAAAAGGGAAGATAAATTTTTTAGATATTTCAAAAATACTATTAAAAATTATTAAGAATAAAGACTTTGTGAAATATAAGAAAATCAAACCAAAAAATATTAGTCAAATCAACCAAATTAGTGATTATGTTCGTTTTAAAATTGACTCTTTAAGTATATAAGACAGCTATGTTTAGTACATTTTTAAAGTTTTTAATTGTTATGTTAATTTCTATCTCTTCAGCATTTGGAGAAGTAGTAAAGTCAATTAAAGTTTCTGGAAATGAAAGGATTTCAAATGAAACAATTATTGTTTTTAGTAAGATTAAAATTGGACAAAACCTTTCTGAGAGCCAATTAAATAAAGTTATCATTGATTTATACGAGACAGATTTTTTTAAAGATGTTTCTATTAATTTTGATAATCAAATTTTGAATATAAGTGTAGATGAAAATCCTATAATTCAGAATCTATATATTGAGGGTATAAAAAATAAAACACTTATTGTTAAAATCCGAGAAATTTTATCATTAAAGAACAGAAGTTCTTATAAAGAAATTTTAGCTAAAAGAGATGTAAATATTATTTTAAATTCATTAAGATCGATAGGTCATTATTTTTCTGATGTTCAATACATTGTAAATTATAATGAAAATAATACTGTAGATTTAACCTATGATGTTAAGTTGGGAGATAAAGCTTCAATTTCAGAAATTAGATTTATAGGTGAAAAATTTTTTAAAGATAGAAAACTGAGAAGCGTCATAACTTCAGAAGAAAATAGATTTTGGAAATTTTTTTCTAATAAAAAATATGTTGATCAAAAAAGAATTTCGCTAGATCAGCGTCTTTTAAAGAATTTTTATTTAAACAAAGGTTTTTACAATGTTAAAGTGAGTGATTCTTACGCTAATATGCTAGACACAAATAAATTTGAACTTACATTTAATATTAATTCAGGCAGGAAATATTACTTTAATGAACTCGATCTCTTATTACCTGAGAATTATAGTAGAGATAATTTTTCAGAAATCTTAAATTTATTTGCAGATCTAAAAAATCAAATTTACTCTCTGAATAAAATTGAAGATATTTTAGATGAAATTGATAATATTGCTTTAAATTCCCAATTTGAATTTATATCTGCTACTGTTAATGAGGAAATTATTGACACTAATAAATTAGACTTTATTTTTGAAATTAAAGAAACACAAAAAAAATATGTTAATAGAGTTAATGTTTATGGTAATACAATTACAAGAGAAGAGGTTATAAGAAATTCACTTATCGTTGATGAAGGTGATCCCTTTAATGAATTATTGCACAATAAATCAATAAATACGCTCAAAGCAAAAAATATATTTAAAACAGTTGAAAGTGAGATTGTAGATAGTGAAAAAGATGGATATACCGATATAAATCTAACATTCGAAGAAAAGCCTACAGGAGAGATTTCGGTGGGTGCTGGTTACGGTACAAGAGGAGCTGCATTTGGTTTTACAATAAAAGAAAACAACTTTTTAGGCAAAGGTGTAAAACTTGTTACTGATATATCTTATACTACTGACAGTCTTTCTGCTGGTTTGAGTTATACAGAACCAAACTTTGCTTACTCAAATAGATCATTAACATCAAGTTTTTCATCTTCTAGTGTTGATAAAATTACTAATTATGGATACGAAACAAAGACGAATACTCTTGAATTTTCTACTTTTTTTGAACAATATAGAAACTTATATGTGTCACCTGCTATTTCAGTAAGACACGAAAATCTGACAACTAA
Source organism: Candidatus Pelagibacter sp. Uisw_099_02 (assembly GCF_047727625.1). GTDB lineage: Bacteria > Pseudomonadota > Alphaproteobacteria > Pelagibacterales > Pelagibacteraceae > Pelagibacter. The sequence goes on from NZ_CP159822.1 coordinate 483,164, forward strand.
TAGTAACGCATCAGAACAATATAAAAAACAAAAGGGCAAGTTTTATGACATAACAATGCCATATGGCATTTCTTACGATAAAAGAGATAATCAGTATGATCCTAAGGCCGGATTCATAAGTAGCTTCACTCAAGAATTGCCGTTAATTAGCAATAATCCAGCTATAACAAATTCATACAATTTTTCAAAATATTTCTCGATTGGTGATAATTTTGTAAATAATATTGATGTTTATTTCAAAGCTATAAATTCAATTTCCAATAAAGATGTAAGAGTATCTAAAAGAATTTTGCTTCCTGGCAATAGACTTAGAGGCTTTGAAGTTGGTAAAATTGGCCCAATAGATAATGATAATTTTGTAGGTGGTAATTATGCAGCCTCAATGAATTTTGTTACACAAGTACCAAATTTATTCCCAGAATTACAAAATGCAGATTTTAATTTCTTTTTAGATATGGCAAATGTGTGGGGTGTAGATTATAGTTCTGCATTAGATGATTCAGGGTCCATCAGAAGTGCGTTAGGTGTTGGCGTTGATTGGTTTACTCCGATAGGACCTTTAAGCTTTTCTTTATCACAGCCTATTACAAGTTCAAATTCTGACAAAAAAGAAACATTCAGATTTAATTTAGGAACAACATTTTAATGTTTAAAATAAAAATAATTTTATATATTTCTATTTTTCTTTTTGTAAATTCATTTAGTGCAAGCGCTAACATTGCATATATAAACTTTGATTTTTTGTTAAATAATTCTAAAGCTGGAAAAAATATAGAATCTGAAATAAAAAAATTGCAAAAAAAACAAATTACTGAATTTAAGAATAAAGAAGATAACTTAAAGAAAAATGAAGATAAACTTTTATCAAAAAAAAATCTTTTAGAAAAAAAAGCTTATATATTAGAAGTTGAAGAATTTAAAAAAAAAGTTGTAATATATAATAAATATAAGAATGACAAAATAACATCACTAAATAAAAGAAGAACAAAATCTATTAATATGTTTATGAAAGAAATTACACCAATTTTGACCGAATATGTTACCAAAAATAATATTTCAATTTTATTAGAAAAAAAAAATATTGTAATTGGTAAGTCCAATCTTGATATTACAAAAACAATACTTGTTTTGTTAGATGAAAAAATTGATAAAATTAATATTGATTAATGATTACTAAATTAAATAAAAAAGATATAATAAATTTATTGCCACATAGAGAACCAATGTTATTAATTGAAGAACTCATTAACATTAAGAAACTTTTTTCTGCAACTGCCATTGTTAATGTAACAAAAGATAGTTTCTTTGTTCAAGGTCATTTTCCTGATAATCCAGTAATGCCAGGAGTCTTAATTGTTGAGGCTTTTGGACAGGCTGCAGCCGCTCTTACTGCAGCTGGCATAGATAAAGAAACTTATGAAAATAAATTAGTATTTTTGATGGGAATTGAAAAAGCTAGGTTTAGAAACCCAGTAATACCAGATTGTAAACTTGAATTAAATATAGAGGCAGTTAGATCTCATGGCAGAGTTTGGAAATACAAAGGTGAAGCATTTGTTGAAGGTAAAAAAATGGCTGATGCCCTATGGTCAGCTACCATTGTTGATAGAAAATAATTAGTAACAATTATTGATAAGTAATTAATTATAGTTTTGATAAAAAACTATATTAATGCCTAATCCTTTTTTTAAAAACTGTGGTCCTTATTATATAGATGAGTTATTAGAATTGTCAGATGTTTCTAAAAAAATTATTCCTAATAAAATTAATGTCAATGACATAAAAGATCTGGTTTCTGCAACTAATAAAGATGTCTCTTTTTTTCACTCAAAAAAATATGAAGATTTAGCATCTAAAACTAATGCTGCATATTGTATTACTACTAAAAACTTAGCACATATATTACCTACCACTTGTTTTTCAATAATTGTTGATAATGTATTAATAACTACAGCAAAAATTACTAAAATATTTTATCCTAATTCTGTTACTGATGATTTTGATCAAAATATTTCTGTTATTAATGAAACACTATTAGCAAAAATAACCACATATGGTAAAAATGTTTTAATCGGAAAAAATGTTCAAGTAGGTAAAAATTGTCTAATTGGACATAACACAATAATTGAAAGTAATGTTATTATCGGTGATAATTGCTCTATTGGCTCAAACGTAATCATAAGAAATACAATAATTAAAAACAATGTAAGTGTTTTGGATGGTTGTGTAATTGGTAAAAAAGGTTTTGGTTTTTTTCCTGACAAAGATAAAAATTTTAGATACCCACATATAGGTGTAGTTATAATTGAAGACAACTGTGAAATTGGATGTGGGTCTACCATAGATAGAGGTTCACTTTCTAATACTATAATAGGAAGAAACACTTACTTAGATAATCAAGTTCATATTGCTCATAATAATAAAATCGGTAGTAATTGCATTATTGCAGGCCAAGTTGGTTTTGCTGGAAGTTCAACTTTAGGAAATAATGTTATGATTGGTGGTCAAGCTGGTATCTCTGGACATTTACAAATTGGTAATAATATTCAAATAGGCGGGGGTAGTGGTGTAATAAAAGATATTCCAGATAACTCTAAAGTTATGGGTTATCCTGCTAAAAATTTAAAAGAATTTATTAAGGATAATAAATGATACATAAAACAGCAATTATTGACCCCAATGCAAAAATTGCCTCAACTGTATCTATTGGGCCCTATACAGTCATCGGCCCTAATGTTGAGATTAAAGATAATGTAATTATTCAATCACATGTCAGCATCACTGGTTCAACAATAATTGGTAAAAATAATAAAATTTACCCGTTTGCTTCAATAGGTAATGATCCTCAAGACATGAAATATAATGATGAAAAAACAAAGCTTCTGATTGGAAATAATAATACAATAAGAGAATATGTAACAATTAATCCAGGCACAATTCAAGGTGGGGGAATAACAAAAGTAGGTAATGATAATTTAATAATGATTAGTGCTCATATTGCTCATGACTGCATTATTGGTAACAATATTGTTATAGCTAATAGCGCGGCAATAGCTGGTCATGCAAAAATTGATGATTATGTTATAATTGGTGGTAATTGTGGTGTTCAACAATTTACTAGAATCGGAAAAATGGCTATGATAGGTGGAATGACCGGTGTTTCTAGAGATGTTATTCCTTACGGTTTATCAACGGGTAATCGAAATTACTTAAATGGAATTAATGTTGTTGGATTAAGAAGAAGCAAGATATCAAATAAAGAAATTATTGGTCTTGCAGATGCTTATAAGCAAATATTTAAAACAGAAAACTTAAATCAAAATTTGAATAAATTAAATGGTCAGTTTAAGGAAAATAATTTAGTTAAAGAAGTGGTTGAATTTATCAATAAAGATAAAAAAAGGCCAATTTGCACCCCTCTTCCAAGATAGAATGATTGGATTATTTTTAGGTAGTACAGATTTCCCAAAAATAATTTTAAATAAAATCAAAAAGGAAAAGAAAAAATATTTTATTATAGATTTAACAATAAATAATGATTTTAAAAAAAATAAGAATAGTTACTTCATTAGCATAGGACAGTTTGGTAAAATTTTATCAGTAATTAAAGAAAATCAATGTAATAAGGTATTATTTGCTGGGAAAATTATTAAACCAAAAATTTCCTCACTTAAATTGGACTTTAAAGGCCTTTATTATATTCCAAGAATAATCAAGGCTTCAAAGTTGGGAGATGCAGCAATTTTAAAAGAGTTAATAAAGATTTTATCAGAACATAATATTAAGGTTATAAAATCTAATTTTTATAATCCGGAATTAACTTTACCAAAAGGCAATTATACAAAAATTAAACCCAGTAAAAAAGAATTAATTGAAATCAAAAAAGGTATAAATTCACTAAACAAATTAAATGCATACAATCATACTCAAGCTTTAATAATTAGAAACAATTCAATTATTGCAAAAGAAAACTCAAAAGGTACAAAAAAAATGATCCAATCGATAATTAAAGTTAAAAATAATAAAGGCATATTAATTAAATTTCCCAAAAAAAAACAAGATTTAAGAGCTGACTTACCAACTATTGGACTTGATACACTTAAAGACTGTAAAAAAGCGAATTTAAAAGGGGTAGTTCTTAAGTGTAATCAAAATATATTTATGGATAAAATTAAATGCATAAATTTTGCTGATAAAAATGAAATCTTTATTAAAGTTATATGAAAAAGATATTTATAGTAACAGGTGAACCGTCGGGCGATAAGTTAGCTTCTAAAGTTATATCAAAACTAAAGGAATCTAATCCAAAAATTGAATATTTGTGTGTTGGTGGGTCTCATTTATATTCTTTAGGTATCGACTCAATCTTTGACCTAAAAGAAATTACATATATGGGTTTTACAAGTGTATTGCTAAATATATTTAAGATTAAAAATAAAATCAATGAGACTGTGGATGAAATTATCGAATTTAATCCAGATATATTATTTACAGTGGATAGCCCAGATTTTACACTTAGGGTAGCCGAAAGAGTTAAAAAAGTTAATAATAACATTAAAATAATTCATTATGTTGCACCTCAAGTTTGGATATGGCGGGAAGGTAGAGTTAAAAAATTTAAGAAATTTATAGATCACATGCTACTTTTGTTTAATTTCGAGAAAGAATATTTTGACAAAGAGAATATTACAAATACTTTCGTGGGACACCCTTTATTGGAGACAAATAAAAAATCTAAAATTGATTTATCTTCATTAATTAATGAGAATAAAAAGATTATATCAATATTTGCAGGAAGTAGAAATTCTGAAACTAATGTTCTGTTACCAATTTTATCTGATTTTATTAAATTAATGAACAGACGATTTAATGATTATATTTATATTTTCCATGCTACTGAAGAAAATAAAGAATTAATTACTAATTCTCTAAAAAATAATTCATTAAATAATATCCAAGTGATTTCAGATGATAATATCAAATCTCAAATACTATCTAGATCTGTGTTTGCAGTAGCTAAATCAGGAACGGTATCTCTTGAAATTTGTAATGCTAATGTTCCATCTATTATAATCTATAAAATTAACATGATTAATTATCTAATTATGAAATCGTTAGTTAAAGTTAAATTTGCGAATATTATAAATATTATTAATAAAAAAGAAATTATTCCAGAATTGTTACAAGGCGAATGTAATGCAAAAGAAATTTATAATTCAGTTGTTTATTTATTAAAAAATCCAGAAATTATGAAAGATCAAGTAAACAAATGTAACAAAACTTTAAATGAGATAAGATCGAAATCATCCTCCTCATTAGAAGCCTCTTCAGTATTAAGTAAGCACCTTGTTACCTAATCTTTTTTGAACTTCTTCTTTACCTAATGAGATGATTATATCATAAATGCCTGGACCAAACTTTGAACCTGTTAAAGATATTCTTAATGGCTGTCCAACTCCCTTAAAATTTGTCTCATGTACTTTTATAAGATTATTTACTATAGGCTCTAAAGTTTCTTTATTTAAAATTTTTAAAACATCAACATTTTTATTAAATTCAAAAATTATTTTTTTTGCTTTGTCATCAATAAGTTTTAAATCATCTTGATTAAAGTTTATTTTATCAAAAATTAAATATTTGGCATTATTATATATGTCTTCTAAAGTTTTGGCTTTATTTTTAAGAAACAATAATGATGTTTTAATTTTTTCTTCTTTATCGGATTTAATTTTTTCCTTGTACAATTCGCAGTATATAACAAGTTGATTGTAAAGTTCATTTTCATCAATAGTTTTAATATAATGTTCATTCATTGATAGAATACGGCTCATATCTAGCTTTGAAGGTGATTTTCCAATTCCTTCTAAGTTAAAAAGTTTAATACTTTCATCCAAAGTAAATATTTCTTTATCATTGTAGGACCATCCTAATCTTAATAAATAATTCCTTAACGCACTAGGCATAATCCCAATTTTTGAATAGTCATCTAGCGTTGAAGCGTTATCTCTTTTTGATAGTTTTTTACCCTCTATAGTATGAATAAGAGGTATATGTGCAAATTGAGGTACCACCCATCCCATTGCCACGTATATCTGCATTTGTTTAAAAGTATTGATCTTATGATCATCCCCCCTAATAATATGGGTCATATTCATTTGATGGTCATCCACAGTTGCAGAAAGATTGTATGTGGGAGTGCGATCATTTCTTAAAATTATGAAATCCTCAATTGTATTATTGTCAATTTCAACATTACCCTGAACTAAATCTTTCAATATGGATGTTCCTTTAATTCTACTTTTAAATCTAATTACTGGTTTTATATTTTTTGGAGCATCTGTTTCAGTAAGATTTCTCCATTTTCTATTATAAATATAAGGAAGTTTTTTTTGTCTAGCTCTATTTTTTTGTTCTTCAATTTCTTCACTTGAACAGTAGCATTTATAAGCATGACCATTTTTCAGCAACTCATCAGCAACATTTACATGATCATTTATTTTTGTGGACTGGATATATTCATCACCATCATGCTCTATACCAATCCATTTTAAAGATTTTATAATTTGATATTTATGTTCATCCTTAGATCTCTCTTTATCTGTATCTTCAATTCTTAAGTGAAAATTTCCTTTTTGGTTCTTTGAATATAGCCAGTTAAATAAAGCAGTTCTAACACCACCAATATGTAGGGCTCCAGTAGGAGAGGGAGCAAATCTTGTTGCTACTTTAGACATTCGGAATGTTTAGACTATTTTTTTAGAAGTTTCTATATAAAGATACTAAAACACCCTGAACTTTAACTCTGTCAGGTCCAAATATTTTAGTTTCATAGTTTCTATTTGCACTTTCAAGAGCAATTGTTTTGCCTTTTCTTCTTATTCTTTTTAGCATTGCTTCATGCTCATCTATTAGAGCAACTACAATCTTGCCATTATCTGCAGTATCTGATCTTTTTATTATAACTGTATCACCTTCGTTAATTCCAGCTTCAATCATCGAATCTCCTTGAACCTTTAGTCCAAAGTATTGACCATTTTTTTCAAGATTGCTAGGAAGAGGTATTCTAGCAACTTCATTTTGAATTGCTTCAATTGGTGTTCCTGCTGCAATTTTACCTAACACAGGGATTTCCATTTCGTCATTTTTAGTATTTTCTGTGTCTAATCCACCTTTAATAACACTTGGTGAAAAACTGTTATAAATATCATTTGCTGAAGCTGTTTCTGGCAGTTTTATAACCTCCAAAGCTCTTGCTTTATGAGGAAGTCTTCTAATAAAACCTCTTTCCTCTAAAGCACTTATTAATCTGTGAATTCCTGATTTAGATTTTAAATTTAATGAGTCTTTCATTTCCTCATAAGAAGGTGAAACGCCTGAGGCTCTCAACTTCTTGTTGATAAATAAAAGCAGGTTTTTTTGTTTTTTAGTTAGCATAAGAACAAATAAAGTACAAAATCTGTTCTACAAGTGTTCTTCTATTTTAACAATAGCTAAAAAGTGTTGAAAATAGTGGTTTATTTTACTAAAGAACTGAAAAAATTGAATTATTATCCAAGTTTTTCAAGAGTGATTCACCAATTAAAAAAGTTTTAATTTTAGTTTTGTCTTTTAAGGATAGAAGTTCGTCTTTTGTTTTAATTCCACTTTCTGAAATTAAAGGTCCGCCATGACTAATTAAAACATCATGGATATCATAAGTTGTATTTATATTTGTTTTAAGCGTTTTAAGATTTCTATTATTAATTCCTATTAAAGCCTCTTTAAAGTTAAGAGCTTTTTTTGCTTCATCAACAGTATGCACTTCAACAATTATAGACATGTTAAGTTTTAGCGCTTCTTCATATAATTCATTCGCAAGTTTATCAGAGACCCCTGCTATTATTATTAATATAGCATCAGCACCATAGCTTTTTGCAAGATGAACTTGAAATTTGTCTATAAAAAAATCCTTACAAAGAACAGGAAGTTTTATTTTTTCTTTTACTTTACTGACGTGAGTTAGATTGCCTAAAAAAAAATCTTCTTCTGTAAGTATAGATAAGCAGGTTGCTTTATTATTATTGTAAATTTTAGCTATATTTAAAGGGTCATAATTTTCTATTATTATACCAGCAGAAGGACTAGCTTTTTTAATTTCAGCAATTAATGAAATTTTATTATAATTAATATTATTTTGTATTTTATCTTTAAAATTAATAAATGATTTATTTTCATTTATTTTTATACTTAATGAATCTAATGGAATTGATTTTTTTAATAAATCAATACGTTCAATTTTTTTTTTAATTATTTTTTCTAATACATTTTTAGACATTTTGTATATTTTTTAAATTTTCAAATGTTTTACCAGATAATATGTGTGACCTTGCTGAATCATAAGCATCTTTAAATTCTGAATTTTTTTCAGTAACAATAAGTCCTGCTGCAGCATTTAAGCAGACAGCCTTTGAAAAGTCATTATCTTCGCCCTTAAATATATCTATCATTTTAATTGCATTAAATTTAGCATCATCACCTAACAAATCATCAAATTTATTTGCACCAATATTTAATTCTTTAGGATCTATAATTATTTCTGAAATTTTACCATTTTTTAATTGAACAACGTTTGTTTTTGCATAAGGTGATATTTCATCTAAACCATCTTCACTATTAACAATCCAAGCATATTTAATATTCAAATTCCTTAGTGCATCAGCAAAAATTTTTAATAAATTCTTATCAAAAACACCAACAACTTGTCTATTAACTAGGGCAGGGCTACTTAGAGGTCCGATCATGTTGAATATTGTTCTTTTACCTATCTTTTTTCTAGTTGGTCCAACAAACCTCATTGCACTATGGTAGTTCGGTGCAAACATAAAACCAAAATTATTTTTATTTATTTGTTCTTCAATATCTTTTGGCTCTAAATCAATCTTTATATTTAAAGCTTCCAAAACATCGCCTGATCCACATTTAGATGAAACTGCTTTATTACCGTGTTTTGCCACTTTGATACCCATGCTAGATAGCAATAACGCTGATGCAGTAGAAATATTTAGTGTATTCATGCCATCACCACCTGTGCCACATGTATCGACACAATCCTTAACGTTAACTCTTTTAGACTTATTTCTTAATATATAAACACCTCCAGCGATTTCATCAGAGACTTCACCTTTTGCCGATAGTAGAGTTAAAAAATCAAATATTTCACTTTCTGAAGCTTTGCCATCCATTAATATTTCAAATGCTGCTTTACTTTCATCGAAAGATAAATTCTCTTTATTTCTTAGCTTCTCTAGATATTTTTTCATTAATCTTTATAATTTATAAAATTTCTTAATATTTTAATCCCAATAGTAGTTCTTATACTTTCAGGATGAAATTGAACACCATGAATATTATATTCTTTATGTTTTACACCCATAATAATTCCATCTTTTGTTTCAGCAGTAATTTCAAGTTTATTGGAAAGTGTTTTTTTATCAATAATTAGACTGTGATATCTTGTGGCTTCAAATTTAGAGGGAAGATTTTTTAATATACCAATCTTTTTAGATTTTATCACACTTGTTTTTCCATGCATTATTTTATTAGCCTGAATTATTTTTGAACCAAATACTTGTCCGATAATTTGATGACCTAAACATACTCCTAATATTGGAATTTTTTTGTATAAAGATTTGACTATCTTAATACAATTTCCAGATTGATTTGGATTACCAGGACCTGGTGATATAACAATTCTGTTATATTTATTTATTATTATTTGCTTGTCAGTAATTTTATCATTTCTAATTACATCAACATTAACTCCTAACGATGATATGTAGTGGTATAAGTTAAATGTAAAACTATCGTAATTATCTATTAATATAATTTTCATTATTTAAGAGCATTCATTAGAGCTTTTGCTTTATTGATAGTTTCTTCATATTCTTTAATTGGCTTACTATCAGCTACAATCCCTGCACCAGCTTGGACATAAAATTTTCTATCTTTTGCAACAGCAGTTCTTAAAGCAATGCAGGTATCAAACTCACCATTTGCTGAAAAATATCCTATGCCCCCAGCATAGACTTTTCTTCTTGTTGTCTCTAATTCATCAATAATTTCCATAGCTCGAATTTTAGGTGCTCCTGAAACGGTCCCAGCTGGAAAACCAGCAAGTAATGATTTAAATTTTGAATATTTTTTATTATAAACTCCAACTACATTAGAAACTATGTGCATTACATGAGAGTACTTTTCTATTACAAAACTTTCTGTAACTTTGACACTCCCAATTTTAGATACTTTTCCTGCATCGTTTCTACCTAAATCAAGTAACATTAAATGTTCTGAAAGTTCTTTTTTATCTTGTAGTAAATCCTTTGCAAATAAACTGTCTTCTTTAAAGTTTTTACCCCTAGGTCTTGTCCCAGCTATTGGCCTAACAGTAATTTCGTTATCTCGTAGTCTAACTAGAATTTCTGGGCTGGCTCCAATTATTTGAAAATCTTCAAAATTGAAGAAGTACATAAATGGAGAAGGGTTGGTAACTCTTAATTTTTTATAAATTTCTAATGGTTTTTTAGTTAATTTAACTTCAAACCTTTGACTTAAAACTACCTGAAAAATATCACCAATTTTAATGTATTTTTTGGCTTTATTTACCATTTTTAAAAATTTGTTTTTCGTTGTGTTGGATTTAATTTTAATATGAGTTTTAGTATTTTTATAAGAATTATTTTTTTCTAATGAAGCTTGGATTAATAAATCATTTATTTCACCTTCAATTTCTAAATATTTTACTTTATAATTTGAAATTTTTTCATCATTGAAGATGTTTACAATATAAAAAATCTTTTTTTTTAAATTATCATGAATAACCAATGTTCTTGGTCTTAAGAGTCTTACGTCTGGAAGGTTTAAATCATCTTTACATTTGTTAGGAATTTTTTCGATGTATCTAATGGAATCGTAAGAAAAATAACCAGATATTAATGAACAAATAGGAGGTAGTCCTTTAGGTGTTTTGAATTTAAAATCTTCTATTATTTTTTCAATAATTATGTCGGGTTTTCCCTTAATCTTTTTTTTAGATTTATTTGTAAATAAGTAAGAGTTTTTATCGTTGAATTCCCAAATTTTATCGGGGTTTTTACCAAATATAGTATATCTACCTCTGATCTTTCCTTTTTCAACAGATTCAAAAATAAAGCTATTTTTTTCGCTAAGAAAATTATCAATTAGATTTAGAACCTCACGATCATTTACTGTTTTCCTGGAGGTGTATATAATTTGATTTTTGTTTCTTTTGTGTTGAAACTTAAAATCTTTAAAGTTTCGATTTAGCATCATCTAAAGTAATTTTTTACTCTATCAAGGGTTTTTTCATTAACTATCACGTTATATTTACTGTTTAAAAGATAGTCATATGATTTTAAAATTCCATTTCTATTTTCTGCACTTGCCTCATTTGAAATTGCTTTAAATATATTTGAATTTTGTGAAACATTAGTATCCTCATAACTTATTACTTTGGCTATGAATATATTGTTTTCTTTATCAGCAATCAAAGTAAACTCATTAATTGGTAGTGAATATAAAACTTCAATTGAATTAGCTTCAAATTTATTTACGTCTTTAACTGAGTTTATTTGAATTTTCTCAATCTTACCATTTGCAAGCTTATTGAAAGATTGTTCATTAAATTTTTTTTTGTCTAATTGATCAAGTATGTTTTTATTATATTCAAATTTTTCTTTTTGATATAAAAGATTTTTCATTTGTTTTGTAAATTTATTATCCTCTAAACTTGGTAACTTTAATTTAATATTATCAATCTGATAAAAAATAAAGGTTCCATTGTCTTCAAATATTTCAATCTTATCTTTTCTAGAATTATAAATCTTATTCTCAATTGTTTTATTATTTTCTAGGTTGATATAATCTTTTTTAATAATTGGCTTGATATTAAGTTCATTGATAATTGTTTTAAAATCAATATTTTTTGATATTTTGTTATCTATTTCATCAATTGCATCGAAGAAAGTTTGGTTGAATTCATCTAAACCTATTAAATTTTTTGGTGTGATTATTGCATAGGAAAAATCAATAAAGTCTTGTTTTAGTTTATCTGAATTTTCTTTAATAAAAACTTCAATTTCTTTATTGGTAAATTCATTAGTTTTCTTATAAAAATTATTCAACTCAATATACTCAATATCTAACTTTCTATTATTTTCTACAAAATGCTTATCTATTAAAAACTTAGGTGATTTAGCGCCACCACTTATATAAGTAAATAATTCTTTTTGCAGAGCATTATTCTTTAATTTGATTTCATACATCGCTGCACTCATACTATTTGTTAGTAAGAATTTTTCATAAAGAGTTCTTTGAAATTCACCATTTTCATCTTGAAAGTTTTTATTTTTTTTAAGTTTTTCTGCAATCATTTCTCTTGATAAAATTAAGTCTAAATCTTTTATTTCAAGGTCTAATAAAGTCATTGATATTAAGGATGATAAAAGTTCTTCAATTACATTTTTATCAATATTCTCTTTTATAACTTGTTGACTTAATCCTGATTGATTCAAGTAATCCATAAAATCTTGAGTGGAAATATTAGTGTTATTAATTTTGGCTATATTATTTTGATTTCCAGTACTAAAGCCACCACCAAATCCACCAAAACCAAAAGCAATTATAATAACAAAAATTAGTATTAATCCACCAATCTTTTTTTTTGTAAATTCTTTAAAAGGATTTATCATTGCATTATTAATATATTGATCTTTAAAATACCAAGCTATAGATTAAAATTTTCATTATGACAAATAAATATATGTATTTTATAGCTAATTGGAAAATGTATGGGAATTTATCATCCTTAAAAACATTAGATAAAGTTATTAAATTTTCTAAATCCAAAGAAATAAAGGGAGGAAGATTAATTTATTGCCCACCAAACACTTTAATAAGTTCTTTTTCAAAAAAATTTAAAAACTGTCAAATCGGTATTGGTGGTCAAAATTGTCATGAAAGTGATGTTTATGGTGCTCATACAGGTTTTGTTAATTCTCAAATGTTAAAAAATATTGGTGCTCACTTTGTAATTATTGGCCATTCAGAAAATAGAGTAAAGGGTGAAAGTGATAAACTGATTAATCTAAAAATAAAAAGTGCTCTTGATGCTAAATTAAAAGTTATTTTTTGTATAGGTGAAACTTTAAATGAAAAAAAAAAAAAAAAGACACACTCAATCCTCTCTAGACAAATTAAAATTGGTTTAAAAAATATCAAATATAAATCAAACATTTTTTTAGCTTATGAACCAGTTTGGGCTATAGGTAGTGGGCTCATACCAAAACACCAAGATCTTTTTAAAACAGTAAAATATATTAAAAGTAAATTTAAAGATAAATTGCCTAAAGTTTTATATGGGGGTTCTGTAAATCCCAAAAATATAACAATCTTAAGAGAAATTAATAATATTGATGGTTTTTTAATTGGAGGAGCATCTCAAAATGCTAAAAAATTTATTGATATCGTCAAAAAAACATATAGTTAACCTTCATGGAAAATATTTTATTAGTAGTCAACTTAGTGCTTGCTGTAATACTTGTGCTTTTGATACTTGTGCAAAAATCTGAAGGTGGAGCACTTGGCATTGGAGTTTCTCAAGATAATTTTATGCTTTCCAGATCAGCAGGTAATTTTATGAGTAAAGCTACAGCTGTAGTTGCTACTTTATTCATAATTTGTAGCTTAGCTTTAACAATAATATCTAGAGGTGAGTTAACACCTACATCCTCTGTACTAGATAACATTGAAGAAAAATCTAGTGATACTCCTTCAATTCCTGAAAATTAATAATTAATTCTTTCCATTTTATTAATTAATCGCTATAAGATAATTCCATGGCGCGATTTATATTTGTCACCGGCGGCGTGGTATCATCCTTAGGTAAAGGACTTTCTTCTGCTTCGTTAGCATATTTGCTTCAATCAAGCGGTTTTAAAGTCCGTTTAAGAAAATTAGATCCTTATTTAAATGTTGACCCAGGAACAATGAGTCCTTTTCAACATGGTGAAGTTTTTGTAACAAACGATGGTGCTGAAACCGATTTAGATCTAGGTCATTATGAAAGATTTTCAGGAATTTCTGCAAAAAAAACTGACAACATTACAACTGGAAAAATTTATAGTGACGTTTTAAAGAAAGAACGTAAGGGAGGTTATCTTGGTAAAACTGTTCAAGTTATTCCACACATAACTGATCGTATTAAAGAGTTTATAAAAAATGATATATCTAAAGAAGATTTTGTAATTTGTGAAATAGGGGGGATAGTAGGTGACATTGAAAGCCTTCCTTTTGTTGAAGCTATTAGACAATTTTCAAATGATGTCGGTAAAAAGAATGCTTTATTTATTCACTTAACACTAGTCCCATACCTTAGAGCTTCAGATGAGATTAAAACAAAACCTACTCAACACTCTGTAAAAGAGTTAAGAAGTCTCGGTATACAACCAGATATTATTATTTGTAGATCAGAAAGACCTATCCCGCTTGAACATAGAAAAAAAATATCCTTGTTTTGTAATGTAAATATTAAAAATGTAATTGAGACAGTTGATGTTAAAACTATTTATGAGGCGCCGATTAGTTTTAATAGAGAAAATTTAGATAAACAAGTGCTTGAATATTTTAGGATTAAAAGAAGAAAAAAAGTTAATTTAAATCCTTGGAAAAAAATTACAAAAATTGTTCTCCATACAAAAAAATTAATCAATATTGCAATCATTGGCAAATATGTTGACCTTAAAGATGCTTATAAATCTTTAGATGAAGCCTTAACTCATGGTGGAATTGATAATAATTTAAAGGTTAATTTAGTGAGAATAGATTCTGAGAATCTAAAAGTTTCTGAAATTAAGAAAAAATTAAAAGATGTTTCGGGAATTTTAATACCAGGTGGTTTTGGCAAAAGAGGAACAGAAGGTAAAATCGAAGCAATTAAATATGCTAGAGAGAAAAAAATTCCTTTTTTTGGAATCTGTTTTGGGATGCAAATGGCAATTATAGAATTTGCTAGAAATAAGTTAAATATAAAAAAAGCTACTTCAAGTGAGTTTGGAGCTGGAGGTGTTCCAATTATTGGGTTAATTACTGAATGGAATAAAAATGGCAAATTAATTAAAGGAACTGATAAAGATTTAGGTGGCACTATGAGACTTGGTCTTTATGAAGCAAAATTAAAAGAAAATTCATTAATTAGAAAAATCTATAAATCAAAATCAATTCAAGAAAGACATAGGCATCGATATGAGGTTAATATTAGTTACAAAGATAAATTTGAAAAAAATGGTTTAATTTTTTCAGGATTATCTCCAGATAACAAATTACCAGAAATTATTGAGCTAAAAAACCACCCCTGGTTTGTTGCTGTACAATTTCACCCTGAATTTAAATCTAGACCTTTGGCACCACATCCTTTATTCTCATCATTTATCAAAGCTGCTAAAAATCATAAATGAAAAATATAAAAGTTAATTGTGGAAACATAGAAATTTCAAACAATAATAAGATTTGTATTATTGCTGGTCCATGTCAACTTGAAACAGAACAGCATGCTATGGATATGGCAGGTAAAATTAAAGAGATTACTTCAAAATTTAATATGGGTTTTATTTATAAAACATCTTTTGATAAAGCAAATAGAACCAGCTTAAAAGGAAAAAGAGGTGCGGGTCTTGAACAGTCTTTACCTATTTTTGATAAAATAAAAAAAGAGTTAAATGTTCCAATATTAACTGACATACACAATGCTGAGCAATGCTCTGTTGTATCCCCACATGCAGACATATTACAAATTCCAGCATTTTTATGCAGACAAACAGATTTATTAATTGCTGCAGCTAAAACAAGAAAAATTATTAATGTTAAAAAAGGTCAATTTTTAGCACCATGGGATATGGTTAATGTTACTAAAAAAATTGCTGATTCTGGTAATAATAATATTCTGGTCACTGAAAGAGGCGCAAGCTTTGGGTACAATACTCTTGTCTCTGATATGAGATCTTTACCTATAATGGCAAAGAATGGTTACCCTGTTATTTTTGATGCCACACATTCTGTACAACAACCTGGGGGGTTGGGTGATACAAGTGGTGGGCAAAGAGAATTTGTAGAATATTTAGCAAGAGCTGCAGTAGCAGTTGGTGTTGCAGGTGTTTTTATTGAAACACATCAAGACCCTGATAATGCTCCATCTGATGGACCTAATATGGTTCCTTTAGATAAATTAGAAAAATTGCTATCTCAACTTTTTGAAATAGATAATCTAATTAAAAAATAAATGAGCAAAATATTAAAGGTAAAAGCTCGCCAAATTTTTGACAGTAGAGGATACCCAACAATTGAAGCTGAGGTTTATTCAAAAAATTTAAGTGCAACAGCTATTTGTCCATCAGGAGCATCAACTGGTACATATGAAGCGTTTGAAAAACGAGACAGTAAAAACAAAAAATATTTGGGTAAAAGTGTTTTAAATGCTGTGAGTTTAATTAATACAAAAATCTCAAAAAAATTAAAAGGTAAAAATATTCATGATCAAATGCGTATAGATACAATCTTAATTAATCTTGATGGAACTAGGCAAAAAACAAACTTAGGAGCTAATGCAATTTTAGCCGTGTCGATGGCTACAAAAAAACTTTCTGCAAAGATTAAAAAAGTACCTTTATATAAAACTTTTTTGGTAAAAAATAATTATAAATTACCATACCCTTTAATGAACATTATTAATGGTGGAGCTCATGCCAATAACGGTTTAAGAATTCAAGAATTTATGATTAGACCTGATAAAGCAAAGAGTTTTTCAGAGGCAATGAGAATATGTTTTGTTGTAATTAACAATTTAAGAGATTTAATTATAAAGAAGAATTTTTCAACGTCTGTTGGAGATGAGGGTGGTTTTGCTCCTATGATTAGTAGCAATGAAAAAGCTTTAGATCTAATTGTAGCTGCGATAAAAAAATCTGGATTTAAGAATGGTAAAGATGTTTCAATTTGTTTGGATGTTGCGGCTAACGAATTAATAAAAAAAAATAAATACTCTATTCATTCTAAAAAACTTATTTCAGTAGATCAATCAATTAAAGAATATCAAAAAATAATAACCAAATACAAAATCAAATCTATAGAAGACCCATTTGGAGAAAATGATTGGATAGCATGGAATAAATTAATGAAGTATACAAAAAATGTTCAAATAGTTGGTGATGATCTTTATGTTACAAATTTAGAAAGACTAAAAATTGGTTTTTTAAATAATTCATCAAACTCAATATTGATTAAACTTAATCAAATTGGCACGGTTTCGGAAACACTTGAAGTTATTAAATTTGCACAAATAATTGGCTATAAAACAATAATTTCTCATAGATCAGGTGATAGTGAGGATACTTTTATTGCAGACCTAGCCGTAGGAACTAATTCAAATCAAATAAAATCAGGGTCATTAGCTAGATCTGAACGTGTTGCTAAATATAATCAATTATTACGTATAGAAGAAGAGCTTGGAAAAAAAGCATTAATGAATAACATTTATTAATGTTGAAAAAATTAAAAAAAAATTATTTTTTACTAATCTCAATCTTTTTAATACTTTATTTTTTCTTTAACTTTTTAGACGGTGAAAGAGGTCTTTTTTCTTATTTTAAAAAAAAAGAAATCTTAATAAGTTTACAAAATAAAGAAAAGAATCTAACCAATAAAATTAAAAACCTTGAGTTTAAAAACTCTTTATTAAGTGATAAATTAGATTTAGATTATGTTGAAACGTTAATAAGAGAAAAGTTTTTATTTGGCAAAGAAGCAGAGACCCTCTATATAATTAAAAAGAATGACAATTAAACCAAGACACCCAGAAAAAGTTAACAAACCTATAAATCCAATTAAGAAAAAACCTGATTGGATAAGGTCTAAATTAACTAACAGTAAAGAATTTTTCTTAACTAAAACTATTGTTAATCAAAACAATTTAGTAACAGTTTGTCAGGAAGCTAACTGCCCAAATATTACAGAATGTTGGAGTAAACGTCATGCTACTTTTATGATTATGGGTGATACCTGTACAAGAGCTTGCGCTTTTTGTGATGTAAAAACAGGTAAACCTGAAAATTTAGATCCATTTGAGGCTTATAAAATTTCAAATGCTGTATACAAACTTAATCTTCAGCACGTTGTTATAACTTCTGTTGACAGAGATGATTTAGAAGATGGAGGTTCTAATCATTTTTTTGATGTAATTACAGCTATAAGAAAAAAAAACCCTCAAACTTCAATTGAAGTTTTAACCCCAGATTTTTTAAGAAAGGGTGACTCTTATAAAAAGATTCTTGAAGGAGATTTAGATGTTTTTAATCATAATATTGAAACAGTTCCAAGACTTTATTTAAAAGTTAGACCAGGTGCAAGATATTTTGGTTCATTAGAACTTTTAAAGAATGTAAAAAAAATTAATAAAAAAGTTTTTACTAAATCAGGGTTAATGGTTGGTTTAGGAGAAAGTAAAGATGAGTTAATTCAGGTGATGGACGACTTAAGGTCTGCTGATGTAGACTTTTTAACAATTGGACAATATTTGCAACCCTCAGTAAAACATCATCCACTTGAAAGATACTACCATCCAGATGAATTTAAAGATTTAGAAAATATTGCAAAAACTAAAGGTTTTTTATTAGTTTCATCTTCACCATTAACTAGATCTTCTTATCATGCTGATGAAGACTTTGCTCAATTGCAAAAAAATAGATTAGAAAAATTTAATGCCTAAAGCCACGGTCAAGAGATTAATTGAATGTAATAAAAAACAATTAGTGGATCTTGTTCTAGATATTGAAAATTACCCAATGTTTATACCTTATTGTTTAGATGCAAAAATTTATGAAAAAAAAAAAGAAAAAAATATGATATTAATAATTGCAGATCTTACAATAGGGAAAGGTCCTTTTAAGGCTACTTATAAAAGTGATGTCAGATTTAATAAAGATACAGACACTATCCTAGTAACTAATATCGAAGGACCCCTCAAGCATTTGTATAATAAATGGTTTTTTCTTGAAAAAGGGAATTTTACTGAGATATCTTTTGATATTGATTTTGAGATTGAAAATAAATTTTTAAATATTTTAATGACTAAATCTTTTCAGTATGGTTTAGATAAAATAGCTGACTCGTTTCAAAGAAGAGCTAACGATTTATTCAGGGATAGATAAATCATTAAAAAACCATATGTGCAGAAAGGTAAATTATGTCCGCAGACTTACAAAAAAGAACAATTGCAAAAACGTTAACGTGGCGTATTACTGCTAGCTTAACAACTTTTATTATTGCATGGATTTTAACTGGTGACTTTTTAATAGGTGTTTCTATAGGTAGTATCGAAGCTTTAACTAAAATTTTTTTATATTATTTTCATGAAAGAATTTGGAATAATATAAGTTGGGCTAAAAGTTAGACAATATTATCGATTATATTAAGTGCGGTGCTAACTGTAACTTTTTGTATAGATATTCTATTTTTATTTTTGAATAGATTTTTTTTAGTTATTATTTTATTTCCCTTTTTGACACTAATATAAACTAAACCTACTGGCTTTAATTTCGTACCACCGTTAGGTCCAGCAATACCAGTTATTGATACAGATATGTTTGCTTTACTAATTTTGCTTAAATTTTTAACCATAGATAAACAACATTCTTCGCTAACTGCACCATATTTTTTTATTACGTTATAAGGAACCTTAAGAATATTAACTTTTGCTTTATTAGAATAAGTAACAAAACCTAAATTAAAAACTTTAGAGGAGCCATTAATTGATGTTATTGAGCTTGATAAAAGACCCCCAGTACAAGATTCTGCGAATGACACTTTAAGTCTCTTCTTAATTAATTTTTTCACAATTTTATTTGCCAAATTTTTCATTATAAAACATAACTTTTGATGATCACAAAACACACAAGAGTTAACACTACATAAAATCCTGCAAAGATATCATCCATAATTACACCAAAGCTATTTTTAAAATTTTTATCAAAAAAACTTACAGGAAATGGTTTCATGATATCAAAATATCTAAAAAGAATAAAAAATAAAGCATAGTATATGATTGCCTCACTAGAATTTTTTGTTGTACCATGAGAAATTTCATAAAGATATATAGGAATTGATTGACCCAGCAACTCATCAATAATGATTTCACCAGGATCTTTATTTTCATTATTTTGTATATGGTTCGAGATAGCATAAAATGAATAAATAAATATTATTATCAAACCTATTAAAATTATATTTGGTGAAACATTTAATGAATGGAATAAATAATAAAGAATAATTGTAGTCGCTAAAGACCCAAAAGTTCCAGGCATAAACTTAATTTTACCCAGACCAAGCATTGTAACAAATAGTGAATTGAAAGTTTTAATCATTTTTAATCACCGAAACTATTACTTCACATGCTATAGCTTTTTCTTTGCCTATTAAACCTAGTTTTTCAGTTGTCTTACCTTTAATATTAATTTGTGAAGGTAAAATTTTACAAATTTTAGCAATACAATTTGTAATTTGTTTTTTATATTTTTGAATTTTGGGTTTTTGAGTAATGATATTAATATCAAGATTATTAATTAAATAGCTGTTAATTTCTATTTGCTTAATAATCTTACTTAAAAGAATTGTTGACCTAATATTTTTAAATTTTTTGTCCTTATCTGAAAATTTTTCACCGATATCACCCATAGAACAAGCGCCAAGAATAGCATCTATTAAGGCATGTAAAACAGGATCTCCATCTGAGTGACCCAATGTGCCAAAAGGTGAGGGCACTCTGATACCACCTAAATAAAGTTTTTTATTAGGTACTAATCTATGAACATCAAAGCCTAATCCGTACTTAATTAAACCACTTACTTTGATATCTGAATTTATTGTAATTTTGTTATTATTTAATTCACCTTTAATAATCTTTATTTTTTTTCCAGCTCTTACAAATAAACTTGCATCATCAGTGATGTCAACATCTCTGTGTTTTTGAAGTGCATATAATTTTTTATAATTAAATGCTTGAGGTGTTTGAATTAAATAAACATTTTCTCTTTTTAAATTAATAATTTTGTTTGAAGATCTATGCTTAATTGAGTCTGTACTTTGAATAGCAGGGATTACACAGTCCTCTAATTTAAGACTATTAACCAATTTATCTAAAAGTTTTATAGAAAAATTAGGTCTAGCAGCATCATGAATTATAACATTTTTAATATTATCTTTTTTAATACTTTTTAAAGCCTTATATGCTGATTCTGCCCTAGTAACACCTCCAGTGATAATTTCTATATCTACGATTTTGAGTTTTTTAATGAGAGATTTATGATTTTTATTAATAACTAAAACAATTTTACTAAATTTTTTATATTTTTTTGCTTTATCTATAGAGTGTAGTAGTAAATATTTACCTTTATATACGTGGTAAGGCTTTGGAGTTATAGAATTAAATCTTTTACTTTCTCCTCCAGCAAGTATTATAAAACAATTATTCATGATAAAAATATTTACTAATCTGTTTATCTCATAATGATAGATTTTATCAAAAAAAATTTGTTTATTGGATTAATATTTTTAACAACCTTAAGTTTAGGTTTTGTAACATTTTTAACTTTTATAGATAAAAGCTTTCTTAAATTAACAGACCAAAACCTACAAGTACTTTTAATAGGAAATATAGCACTATTATTAGTACTGTTTTACATGATCTTTAAGGAGGTAAGTGCATCTTTAAAGATTGATGTTGATATTAGCGGATCAAGAGCAAACAGAAAATATATAACTTTTTTTGCTTTATTTACATTAATACCATCAGTATTAATTTCTTTGTTCTCATTGTTTTTATTATCATTTGCACTTGATAAATATTTTGACAAAAAAATTACAACTGCAGTTAATAATTCTTATGAAATTGCAAAAAGTTATACTGAAGAAATTAAAAACAAAACCCAATCAGAAATTATATTAATTGCATATGATTTGAATAAAAGTGTTAATTTTTTGAATACAAACATAAATCAATTCAAAAGTTTTTTGAATACTCAAAAGTTGATTAGAAATATGGATGAAGTTCATATTATTGATGGTAATGGAAATCTTTACTTAAGCACATTGGAAGATATAAATGTTTACAAACCACCTTTACTCGAAGCTTTAGAGATGGTTTCAAATGATAAGAGACCATTAAAGATAATTAATGCTTTTGAAAACCAATCAGCATCAATTATTAAACTTGAAAACTTTGATGGTAAATATTTGTATATAGTAAAATATTTAGAAAAAAAAATTTCACAATATTTAATAGAGTCGCAAGAGGCAGTTAATTTTTATTATACAGTTTTAAATAAACAAACTGGAATAAAAGTTTCATTTGTATTTATTTATCTTGTGATAGTTTCTCTACTTTTATTTTTATCAATTTCAATCGCCATAAGGTTTTCTTCAAGATTTTTTAGATCAATTAATAATTTGATTATAGCATCATATAGCATTGGTAAGGGTAATCTGAATATTAAAGTTCCAATAATTAAAGCAGATAAAGACATGGAGACT
This sequence comes from Candidatus Pelagibacter sp. Uisw_099_02, assembly GCF_047727625.1. Lineage (GTDB taxonomy): Bacteria > Pseudomonadota > Alphaproteobacteria > Pelagibacterales > Pelagibacteraceae > Pelagibacter. The sequence goes on from NZ_CP159822.1 coordinate 505,793, forward strand.
TTAAATAGAAACTTTAATTTAATGATAGATCAATTAAAATCGCAACAAGAGAAACTAATAATTAATGAAAGACATGAGGCCTGGGAGAGTTTAGCTAGAAAATTAGCTCATGAAATTAAAAACCCTCTTACACCAATTCAATTAACTATAGATAAATTAAAGAATAAGTATTCAAAGAAAATAGAAAATCATGAAAAAGATGATTTTGCTAAAAGTTTAAAGATTATTGGAAAGCAAATTAAACAAATTGAAAATTTAGTTAATGAATTTTCTGACTTTGCTAGAATGCCAAAACCAATACTTAAGGATAATGACTTAGTTCCTTTGATCAAAGATAATATTAATTTAATAAAAGAATTAGATAAGAATATAGAAATTAACTTTAAAACTAATAAGTCAAATATAATTCTAAATTCTGACAGTGAGCAATTAAGTAGAGTTTTTTTTAATATGATTAAAAATTCCATTGAAAGTATTCAAGATAAAAAATTAAATAATGGTAACTTTAAAGGCAAAATAGACATTATGCTTAATGAAAAAATATCAAATATTAATTTTTTAATTATTGATAATGGTTTAGGTTTTGGTGTATTTAACAATAATATTAAAGATATTTTGAACCCATACGTTACAACAAAAGATAAAGGTACTGGATTAGGTTTGGCTATTGTTAATAAAACAATAAATGATCATAATGGTAAAATAGATTTTATCGAAATTGAAAATGGAGCAGAAATAAAAGTTACATTTATAAAATAATGAGTACAGAAATATTAATTATTGATGATAACGCTGACATAAGAAACATTATTAATGATTTGATTATTGAATCTGGTTACAGAACAAGATTAGCGGCTAATTACAATCAAGCATTAAATGAAATTGATAAAAAACTTCCTGATGTAGCTATTATAGATGTAAAATTAGATAAAGGAGATAACGATGGATTAGAACTTCTTTCACATATTAAAAAAAAAGATAAAGATATTCCAGTAATCATAATAACAGGCCATGCCAATGTTGAAATGGCTATCAAAGCTCTTAAAGCTGGAGCTTTTGAGTTTATTGAAAAACCATTTAATCAAGAAAGATTAATTAATTTTGTTAATCGTGCTGTTGAAAATTTAAATTTGAAAAATAAAAATAAAGAATTTGAAGATAAACTTTTTTATTCTTATGAACTAATTGGAAATAGTGAAAATATAAAAAATATTAAAGATCAAATTAATAAAATCTCAATATCTGAAAGTAGGATTTTCATTAATGGTCCGACTGGATCTGGTAAAGAATTAATAGCGAGAAAAATACACAAGGAATCTAAAAGAAAAAATGGACCCTTTATAATTTTAAATGGTGCTTTATTAGATGTAGAAAAATATGAATTAGAACTCTTTGGAGAAGAAAAAAGTAATGGATCAATTTTATATGGTGCTTTAGAAAAATCTACAGGAGGCATTCTTTTAATTGATGAAATATCAGAAATTCCATTGGAAACTCAATCTAAAATTTTACGAGTTTTAATTGATCAAAAATTCAAACGAATTAATGGCAACCATGATATAAATGTTAATGTCAGAATTATATGTTCATCAAGTAAAGATATTAAAAAAGAAATAGAAAATGGAAATTTTAGAGAAGATCTATATCATAGACTTAATGTATTTGAGATTAATATAGACTCACTTAAAGAAAGAGTATCTGATATATCACTATTAGTTGAATACTTTTCAGAAAAAATTTCAAAAAATTATAATTTAAAAAAAATGAATATAGATACTAACAATAATTATTTACTTAACTATGATTGGCCTGGAAATGTTAGGGAGTTAAGAAATTTAATTGAAAGAATTGCAATACTCTCTCCAGATACACCGGATAAGATTTCGAATATAATTAAAGAATCTCTTAAAAACCCAGATATCAAAAATACTCCATCAGAAAACTCATTATCTATACCATTAAAAGAGGCTAGAGAAAATTTTGAAAAGGAGTATTTAACTACTCAATTAAAAATATTTAATGGCAATATATCAAAAACTGCCGATTTTATTGGTATGGAACGATCAGCCTTGCATAGAAAATTAAAAGGTTTAGGGATCAAGGAATTAAATTAAATGAATATAATTATTTGTGGTGCAGGTAGAGTTGGTTTTACTATTTCTAAAATTTTAAGTGAACAGGGCCACTCTATAACTGTAATTGACCAATCTAGTGAAGATATTCAAAAAATAGATGACACGTTAGATGTGAAGTCTATTGTTGGTAAAGCTACATATCCATCAATTTTAGAAAAAGCAAATGCTAGTGATGCCGATATGATTATTGCAGTAACTCGCAATGATGAAATTAATATGCTTATATGTCAAATTGCATTTTCAATTTTTAATGTTCAAAAAAAAATAGCAAGAATAAGATCACAAGACTATCTAAATCCAAAATTTACAAAAGTTTATAATAAAGAAAATTTACCAATTGATGTTATTATTTCACCTGAAATTGAAATAGCTAAATCTTTACAAAGAAAATTAGAAGCCCCTGGAGCACTAGATAATGTTCCATTTGCAGACAATAAAATTAGATTACTTGAAATTTTAATTAATGAAAAATGTTCTTTAAAAGATATTAAATTAAACGAGCTTACTAAAAAATTCCCTAAATTGGATGCCAATATAATGGGTGTTATTAGAGATGGGAAATTTGTTGTATTAAAAAAAACAGACATAATGCTTAAGGACGATAAAGCTTATGTTGCAATTAATGCATCTCAAATGAAAGATACTCTTAATGCTTTTGGACATAATGAAAAAATTTCTAATAAAATTTTGATAATTGGTGGCGGAAATATTGGTTTTAATTTAGCTAAAAATTTGGAAGAAAGTTTTGATTCCGCAAGAGTAAAAATTATTGAAAAAAATAAAGAAAGAGCAGAACTTATTGCGAGCGAACTTAATAATACGATTGTAATTAATGGTGATGCCTTAGATGAGGAAGTACTGATGGAAGCAAACATTGATGAAACTCAAACGGTACTTGCACTTACTAACGATGATGAGGATAACTTAATGATAAGTGTATTAGTTGAAAAATTTGCAAAAGATAACGCTGAATCCATTGACAAGCGAACAATGGCACTAATAAATAAACCAAACTATTCTTTACTTCAGTCCTCTTTAAAAATCGATGATTTTATTGACCCTAGAATGAATACTGTATCTAGTATACTAAAACATATCCACAAGGGGACAATAGAAAATGCTTATAGTATTCTTAACGGTGAATACGAAATTATCGAAGCAGAAATTATCGAAACCTCTGAGTTAATCAACAAAGAATTAAAAAATTCAAATTTACCAGATGAGATACGCGTTGGAGCAATTTTAAGAAAAGAAAAGGTAATTATTCCAAGATCTAATTTTATATTTAAAAAAGAGGATATTGTTGTTTTATTAGCAAAAAAAGATTTTTTACACATTGTAGAGAACATGTTTCGTATAAGCTCAGTATAATCGAATGAATTATATTAAGTTAATTTATTTGAGTATCTTTTGCGGTATAATTTCAATTCTATCATTTTTCAATATTGTTTATTCATATTATCTAAATCTATATCTTAATTTAAATACCTATATTTACACATTTTTAGTATCAATTTTTTTATCGTTAATATTTTATATATCAAAAAGTAATGATGAAAAAAAAACTACAATCTATGAAAAAATACTTACAATATTAATTGGTTATTTTTTATTACCATTAATAATTGCAATACCTTTTTATTTTAGTATCTATAATTTAACTTTTATTAATTCATACTTTGAGGCAATTTCTGGTTTTACATCAACAGGTTTTACAATTTTTAATAATATCAATCATATTGATCAAAGTTTAATTCTATGGAGGTCAGCATCACAGTGGATTGGAGGGCTTTATTTTTTATTTTCTATTATTCTCTTGATAGACATCTTTGATAATAGTTTTAAAAAATCTTTAACTAATTTTATTTCTTTTAGTAAATTAGAAACATTAAAACAATCATTAAAGATTTTTTTCTTATATTCATCTTTAACATTAGGAATTTTTATAATTTTAAACATTTTCGAAATAAGAATGTTTAATTCATTAAATTTAGCAATGTCAATTATTTCATCAGGTGGTTTTTTACCATCAAATAATTTATCAAGCATTCTTACTGAAAACTCTCAAATTATAATAATGTCTTTGTTAATGCTAATATCTTTTTTCAGTATTTTTTTAACATATAATTTATTTTTTACAAAAAATCATAATTTGAACTTTTTTAATGAAGATATTCATTTATTATTCTATTTTTTAATTTTATTACTTATTTTTTTTACTTTTCTTAATTTTGATAATAATTTTAGTGAATTACTCCTTTCATTAAGTAGCAGCGTTTCTAATATTGGTTTTTCTCTTGATAACAACTCAACTAATTTATCTTTTATTTTTTTATTATTAGTTATGATTGGTGGATCATTTTTCTCTACAAGTTCTGGTGTTAGATTTTTAAAAATTTATTCTTTATTTAAATATTCAATTAACGAAATACTTTCATATAGCAGACCAAAAAATATCTATATAAATAAACATTTATTTTCTAAAGAATTTTTTCAATTAAATGAAATTTATAAATATTTTTTATCTATAATAATTTTTATAGTATCTTTATTATTTTTAACTTTTCTTTTAACTTTAAGTGGTATTGATTTTGAAAGTTCATTTAAACTCTCAATTTTAACGTTAATGAATACAGTTAATTCTTCGATGTATGGACTTAGTGATTTTAGTTTCTATGATTTACAAATTTTTACTAAATATTATCTAATTTTCTTTATGATTATTGGTAGACTTGAGCTTTTGACCTTGTTAATTATTTGTAAAAAATTTCTTTTTAAAAATTAAATTCATACTATAAATATGTTAAATATTATTATATGCACTCTTAGCTCAGCTGGATAGAGCATCTGTTTTCTAAACCGAGGGTCGGTGGTTCGAGTCCACCAGAGTGCACCAACACTAGATGTAACCATTTTATTTAAAGTTACACAATATGTAGATAGAACTGTTCTAATCTACTTATTTTTTCTTTTACCAATTTTATATACTGATAAACAGGAAACTTAATTCAATTATATTTGAATTATTTGTTAACAAATAAATAAATAAATAAAACAGAGGAATAAAATATGTTTAAATACGTAAAACAATTAACTTCTCTAGTAGCTATGGTTGCAATTCTGTTTGCTTTTACAACAGAAACAATGGCCGCTAAGAAGTCTAAAACTCTTAAAAACACTCAGAAAAAAGGTTTTGTAAGATGTGGTGTATCTCAAGGTTTACCAGGATTTTCAAATGCTGATGCAGCTGGAAATTGGACTGGTGTTGACGTTGATGTATGTAGAGCAGTTGCTGCTGCAGTATTAGGTGATGCGAACAAAGTTAAGTTCACTCCACTAAGTGCTAAAGAAAGATTTACAGCTCTAACTTCTGGTGAGATTGATATCTTATCAAGAAACACAACTTGGACACTTTCTAGAGATGCTGACATTGGTTTAACATTCGTTGGAGTTAACTTCTACGATGGCCAAGGTTTCATGGTAAGAAAAGACTCAGGAATTACTTCTACGAGCCAATTCAAAAATGGAATTTCAGCATGTACTAACATTGGAACTACAACTGAACTAAATATGAGAGACTTCTTTAATTCAAAAGGAATCTCTTATGAGCCAGTTGCTTTCGAAAAAGCTGATGAAGTTGTTGCAGCTTATGACTCAGGCAGATGTGATACTTACACAACTGATAAATCTGGTCTAGCAGCACAAAGAACAAAAATGACTAACCCTGATGATCATATAGTGTTACCAGAGACTATTTCTAAAGAGCCTCTAGGACCAGTAGTACGTCAAGGTGATGCAGTTTGGGAAGACATCGTAAGATGGTCACTAAACGTAATGATCGAAGCTGAAGAATACGGTATTAACTCTGCAAACGCTGACATGATGAAAACATCTGATAACCCACAAATTAAAAGACTTGTTGGTTCTGAAGGTGAATTAGGTGCAGCATTTGGTTTAGATAACGATTGGAGCTTAAGAATTATCAAACAAGTTGGTAATTATGGAGAAAGCTACAAAAGAAATATCGCTGATACTGGTATTTTACCTGATAGAGGTCCAAATCAAATTTGGACTAAAGGTGGATTACTATACGTACCACCAGCTAGATAATTATTATCTAACAAAACATAAAAAGGGCTAGATTTATCTAGCCCTTTTTTTATAATACTCATCAAATGAAATTAAAAAAATTCTTACCTCAATTATTAACATTATTATTTATAGTTTTAATATTTGGTTTTTTTACCATGAATGCCCAAGAGAACATGGACACTAGAGGTATTGAATTTGGTTTTGGTTTTTTATCTCAAGAAGCTTCATTTGATATACAATTTTCTTTAATTGATTATGATGGCTCAGACACCTATGCGAGAGCATACCTTGTTGGATTGTTAAATACTCTTTTGGTTGCTTTCATTGGAATTATATTAGCTACATTGTTAGGTCTTGTTGTTGGTGTTGCAAGACTGTCACCAAATTATCTGATTAGAAAAACTGCTTCTTTTTACATAGAATTTTTTAGAAATATTCCATTGTTATTACAGATTTTCTTTTGGTATTTTGCTGCACTTAGAGCACTGCCAATGCCTCAAGATGCTGCATTGATACTAGGGTCATCTTTTATGACTATAAAAGGTTTTTTTACACCAGCTCCGATTTGGACAAATTTTGATGTTTTTTTTACAACTTTAATTGTTGCAATTATTTTAGTTTTCTTTTTTGTTAAATTTGCAAAAAAAAAACAAGAACAAGAAGGTAAACAGTTACCAGTATTAATTATCTCATTAGCTATTTTTATAGGTCTACCACTTTTAACTTTTATAGTAGGTGGTGTTGATTTATCCTTTAGTTTCCCGGAGCTAAGAAAAATGTCTCAATCTTCTTACACATTTGATGGAGGTATGGGTATTCCGCCAGAGCTAATTGCATTAACTTTAGCCTTAACTCTTTATACAGCAACATTTATTGCTGAAAATGTTAGGGCCGGCATTCAAGGTATTGGTAAAGGGCAAAAAGAAGCTGCTGCATCAATAGGTTTAACGCCAAGTCAAGTTTTGAAATTAGTAATTATGCCTCAAGCTTTAAGAATAATTATACCACCAACTACTAACCAATACTTAAATTTAACTAAAAACTCTTCTTTAGCCGCTGCTATAGCATACCCAGATTTAGTTTTGGTTTTTGCAGGTACTGCAATGATGCAAACAGGAAAAGCTATTGAAATTGTTGGTATTACAATGGCTACATATTTAACCATCAGCATTGCAATTTCATTATTAATGAATTGGTACAACCAAAGAATAGCGATAAAGGAAAAATAATGAGTTCAAATAATTTTGATTTGTTAAAATTTAAACACCAAAAAAATAGAAATATTTCTTTGATAGTTGGAACTTTACTTTTCTTCTTAGGCATTTTTGATTTTTGTTTAAATAATTTCTTAGGCACAAATATTACTTCTTTTTTACCCAGGTTTATTAACTTCTTTACCCCTTTAATCTTTGGAGTAATTGGCCTTCACTTAATTAGAATTGAATTTTCAGGAATTAAAATTCTAGATAGTCTTAACAAAAACATTAATCCAAGTAATTTTAATGCTGTTTTAAGTTTGTGTATCATTTTTCTTGTAATATTTTCACTTCCTCCATTATTAAATTGGTTCATTTTTGATGCTAATATTTCTGGTGACACTAAAGAAGCATGCACAGGTGGTGGTGCTTGTTGGGTTTATATTAAAGTTTGGTTTAACAGATTTATATATGGAATGTATCCTAATGCGGAACAATGGAGAATTAACGTAACTTTTATTGCTGTATTAGGTTTTATGGCAGCTGGATTTTTTACACCCGCTAAATTTAGAAATTATCTTTCTCTTTACTATACACTTATATTGCCAATAATTTCTTTTATCTTGATATACTATTTGATTTCAGGAGGTTCTTTTGGACTTGAATGGGTTGAAACAGGTGCGTGGGGTGGTTTATCTTTAACTTTTATTGTTGCTTTTTTCTCTTTAATTTTTTGTTTTCCAATAGGTATGATGTTGGCTCTTGGTAGAAGATCTGATTTACCAATTGTTAAATACTCATCTCTTTCGTTTATAGAATTTTGGAGAGGCGTTCCTTTAATTACAGTTCTATTTATGTCGGCAGTAATGTTTCCAATGTTTTTACCAGATGGCACATATGTTGATAAACTAATTAGAGTAGTTGTTGCAATCACTTTATTTGAAGCAGCTTATACTGCAGAGGTTATAAGAGGAGGACTTCAAGCGCTTCCTAGAGGTCAATACGATGCTGCGAAGTCACTTGGTATGGGTTATTGGAAACTTCATATTTTTGTTATTCTTCCACAAGCTTTAAAATTAGTAATTCCAGGGATTGCCAATACATTCTTAGCACTTGTAAAAGATACACCATTAATTTTTGTAGTAGGTCTTTTAGAAGTAGTTGGTATGTTAAATTTAGCTAAAACAAATCCAAAATGGCTAGGATTTTCAATGGAAGGATATGTATTTGCTGGAATAATATTCTGGATTATTTGTTATAGTATGAGTAAATATAGTCAGAAATTAGAATTAAAATATAAAACAGATAGATAAATTATGTCAGATTCAATTATTCAAATTCAAAATGTAAACAAGTGGTTCGGTGACTTTCAAGTATTAAAAGAAATAAACCTTGAAGTTAAGCCTAAAGAAAAAATAGTTGTTTGTGGACCATCTGGATCTGGAAAATCTACGTTAATTAGATGTATTAATAGACTAGAAGAACATCAAGAGGGATCAATTATTGTTGATGGTACTGAAATTTCAGAAGACACAAAAAACATAGAACAAGTTAGAGCTGAAGTTGGAATGGTATTTCAACAATTTAATTTATTTCCACATTTATCTATTTTAGATAATTGTACATTAGCACCAATCTGGGTAAAAAAAATGCCAAAAAAAGATGCTGAAGCTTTAGCTTTAAAACACTTAGAAAGAGTGCAGATTTTAGATCAAGCTCAAAAATTTCCAGGACAACTTTCAGGGGGACAACAACAAAGGGTAGCAATTGCTAGAGCTCTTTGTATGGAACCCAAAATAATGTTGTTTGATGAACCAACGTCAGCTTTAGATCCAGAAATGATTAAAGAAGTACTTGATGTAATGGTTGGTTTAGCTAAAGAAGGAATGACTATGATAGTGGTTACACACGAAATGGGTTTTGCAAAGGAAGTTGCCGATAGTATGATATTTATGGACGAAGGCAAGATTGTAGAAAAAGCGGATACTTTAGAGTTTTTTGCTAACCCAAAAAGTGAGCGTACTAAGCTATTTTTAAGTCAAATTTTATAAGACCAATTTTACAATTACTACAATATAAATATTTGTTATTTACCCTGTTAATACCTTGACATGATTTTTTATTTTGAGCCATTTTCTTTGAAATAAAAAAATTTTTCTATTGCGATAACTAAAAAAAATTAGTTGAATAGGTTTTTTAAAACAAACTTTAAGAGGGGTCTTAATGGAAGATAATTTTAATAAGCATTTGGGTAATAAATTAAAGCTAAGAAGATTAGCTTTAGGTCTCACACAAACTAAAGTAGCAAAAGCAATTAATGTTACATTTCAACAAATTCAAAAATATGAAAAAGGAACTAATGGTGTAAGCTCAATAAGACTTCTTCAATTAGCAAATTATTTAAAAGTTCCAGTAAATTATTTTTTTGAAGATTTTTCCGAATACTTGATTAATCCTGAGAGAACTCAAGAAAATCATATGAACGTCAACTATAATTTTTTAGTTAAAATTTATTCAGAACTTAATAATGATCAGAAACTTAAGTTTAGTAAATCTTTACAAGCTTCTAATATAGGAATTTCCAAAGTAAGCTAATATACATTAAATTCTCAGGAGCAATTTAGTTTTAATTTTTTTTTAACTATTGTTAATACTAAAATTAATTAATATTTAAGCTGAGGTAAAAATTACGAAACCTTGAGCAAAAATTATAAAATCAATGTTTATGGCTCCTCGGGCAGGACTCGAACCTGCGACCAATTGATTAACAGTCAACTGCTCTACCAACTGAGCTACCGAGGAATATTAAAAAAACAACATACTTTTTTTTAAAACTAAAACAAGATTTTTTTTGGAGGCAACGCCCAGAATCGAACTGGGATACAAGGATTTGCAATCCTCTGCGTAACCATTCCGCCACGTTGCCCTCTCATCTCAATTTAAAACAAATAGAGAGCCTTTTATATATTAAATATATTAAATTAGTATACCAAATAAGCTTTTAAAAATGATTATTGTTAATTCATATTATTAAATTATAAACTTAATATCATCTATGAGTAACGATAAATATATACATACAGACGTTGAAGATAAGATCTATGCTTATTGGGAAAAAAATAATTTATTTAAACCCACTAAGAATAAGAAACAATTTTCGGTAGTCATACCTCCACCCAATGTAACAGGCAGTCTTCATATGGGACATGCTTTAAATAATTCAATTCAAGATCTTTTGGTTAGATACCACCGAATGAATAATTATGAAACTTTATGGCAACCAGGAACAGATCATGCGGGCATTGCTACACAGGCTTTAGTAGAGAAAAAGTTAATTGTTGAAGGTATTGATAAAAATGAAATTGGAAGAGAAAAGTTTATAGAAAAAGTTTGGGTATGGAAAGAAGAGCATGGTGACATTATTTTAAATCAGCTAAAAAAACTGGGTTGTTCTTGTGATTGGTCGAGAAATGCTTTTACGATGGATGAAAACCTTTCAAAATCAGTTTTAAAAGTTTTTGTAGAACTTCACAAAAAAGGTTTAATTTATAAAGATAAAAAATTAGTTAATTGGGATACTGTTTTAAAAACAGCAATATCTGATTTAGAAGTAGATCAAAGAGAGGTTAATTCTAAAATTTATTATATTCAATATCCTATTGAAGATTCTGGTGATTTTATAACTATAGCTACAACTAGACCTGAAACTATGTTGGGTGACACGGCAATAGCTGTAAATTCAAAAGATAATCGATTTAAACATTTGGTTGGTAAATTTGTAACAGTTCCAATTGTTGGAAGAAAAATTGAGATAATCAAGGACGATTATGCTGACCCAGAACTGGGAACTGGTGCTTTAAAAATAACGCCTGCCCATGATTTTAATGATTATGATGTGGGACAAAGAAATAATTTAGAAATTATAAATATCTTTACTGAAGGTGGTAAAGTAAATGATAATGCTCCTAAGGAATATATTGGACTTGATAGATTTGAAGCTAGAAAAAGAATTTTAAAAGAACTTAAAGAAAAGGAGTTTTTTGTTAAGGAGGAGAATATAAAGAATAAAGTTCCCTATGGAGATAGGTCTAATTCAATAATTGAACCTTTTTTAACAGAACAATGGTTTGTAGATGCAAAAAAATTATCAGTTAAAGCAAAAGAAATAGTTAACTTAAAAAAAACTAATTTTTTCCCTGCTAATTGGTCAAAAACTTATTTTCAATGGATGAACAATATTGAACCATGGTGTATCTCAAGACAACTTTGGTGGGGACACCAAATACCAGCATGGTATGGTCCAGATAAAAAGATCTTTGTTGCAACAAATGAAGATGAGGCAAAAGCTGAAGCTAAAAAATTTTACAATAAAGAGGTAGATTTAATTCGTGATCCAGATGTGTTGGATACTTGGTTTTCATCAGGTTTATGGCCTTTTGCTACATTAGGGTGGCCTGATAATAAAGAATATGTTGATAAATTTTATCCAACATCAGTACTTGTAACTGGATTTGATATTATATTTTTTTGGGTAGCACGTATGATTATGTTTGGAATGGAGTTTTTAGACAAAGAACCTTTTAAAGATATTTATGTTCACGCACTTGTTAAAGATGAGAAAGGACAAAAAATGTCTAAATCAAAAGGAAATGTAATTAATCCTTTAGATTTGATTGAAAAATATAGTGCAGATGCTTTAAGATTTACTTTACTTTCAATGGCATCACCTGGAACTGATGTAAAACTTTCTGAAGATAGAGTTAAAGGTTATAGAAATTTTTTAAATAAATTATGGAATGCAAACAATTTTTTAATTACTAATAATTGTGACTTTTCTAAAATTGAAGGAAAACCAAATCTATCAATTAATATTAACAAATGGATTTATTCTGAACTTATAGAAACTAAGAATAAAATTGAAAAAAACCTAAAAGATTACAGATTTGATGAAGCTGCAAAAAATGCTTATCAATTTACTTGGCACTCTTATTGTGATTGGTATTTAGAGCTATCAAAAACAATACTATTTTCAGAAGATGAAAAAGCAAAAGATGAAGTTAGACAGGTATCAGCTTATGTATTTAAGCAAATATTGATACTATTACACCCGTTTATTCCATTTGTTACAGAAGAAATTTGGTTAAATAATAAATTTGATAAGTCAGGTAAAGATTTCTTAATGTTAGCTAATTGGCCTTCAGGGGAACCTAAAAAGGATATATCTACTAACCAAGTTGAAAAAATTATTAGTATAGTTTCTGAATTAAGATCATTTAAAAATGAATTAAATGTAGGCCCTGGCTCATTTATAGATATTTCGGTAGAGAGTGTTAGTAAAAAAGAACAATCTTTTTTTAGTGAAAATGAAGTTATTCTAAAAAAACTTGGTCGTATCAAAAACTTACATAATAAAGATTTAGATAAACCAGCTGCTACTTTAGTAGTTTCTGGAGATCTATTTAAAGTATATTTTGATGAAGATGTTGATTTAGAATTGATTAAGGAAAATTTAACTACAAGACAAAATAAATACCAAGAGGAAATGGACAAGATATCACATAGATTAGCAAATAAAGACTTTGTTGATAGAGCGCCAAAAGATATTGTTGATCAGGAAAAAAATAATTATAATAATTTAAAAAATGATGTTGAGAGAATATCAATAACTATAAAGGGTATATAATGGCAAAATTTAACAAAAAAAAATTACCAAGCAGACATACTTCATTAGGTGCTGATAGAGCTCCACACAGATCTTTTTATTATGCGATGGGTGAAACAGAAAAAGATGTAGCAAAACCATTTGTTGGTGTTGTTTCAACTTGGAATGAAGCTGCTCCCTGTAATATTGCCTTAATGAGACAGGCTCAATCTGTTAAAAAAGGTGTTAGAGCTTCAGGTGGAACCCCTAGAGAATTTTGCACAATAACTGTGACCGATGGTATTGCGATGGGTCATGAAGGAATGAAGTCATCTTTAATTTCTCGTGAAGTAATCGCTGACTCAACTGAACTTACTGTACGTGGTCATTGTTATGATGCACTAGTTGGTATTGCTGGTTGTGATAAATCTCTACCTGCCTTAATGATGGCAATGGTTAGATTAAATGTACCAAGTGTATTTATTTATGGTGGCTCAATACTTCCAGGTCAATACAAGGGTAAAGATGTAACTGTTGTTGATGTTTTTGAAGCGGTTGGAAAACACTCAGCTGGAAAAATGTCTGCTAAAGAATTAAGAAAATTAGAACTTGTTGCATGTCCAAGTGCTGGTGCATGTGGAGGACAATTTACTGCAAATACTATGGCCTGCGTTTCTGAAGCTATTGGTTTAGCTTTACCTTATTCAGCTGGAACACCTGCTCCATACGAAGAACGTGATAAGTATGCATTATTAAGTGGAAAGACTGTAATGAACTTATTAGAAAAAAATATTCGTCCAAGAGATATTGTTACAAAAAAATCTTTAGAAAATGCTGCAACAATTGTTGCTGCTACAGGTGGATCGACAAATGCCGCGTTACACTTACCAGCTATAGCTAATGAAATTGGAATTAAGTTTGATTTAATGGATGTAGCAAAAATCTTTAAAAAAACTCCTTATCTTGCTGATCTAAAACCAGGTGGAAAATATGTTGCAAAAGATATGTGGTTAGCCGGTGGAGTTCCGATGTTATTAAAAACTCTTTTTGATGGTGGTTTTATTCATGGTGATTGCATGACGGTTACTGGAAAAACGATGAAACAAAATTTAAAAAATATTAAATTTAATCCTAAGCAAAAAGTTTTAAGAGCTTATGACAATCCTTTATCACCAGATGGTGGTGTTGTTGGTCTTAAAGGTAATTTAGCTCCTGATGGTGGAATTGTTAAAATTGCTGGTTTAAAGAAATTACAATTTACTGGAAAAGCTAGATGTTTTGATAATGAAGAAGCTGCAATGGCTTGTGTACAAAAGAAAAAATATAAAGAAGGCGATGTAATTATTATTCGTTATGAGGGACCAGTTGGAGGTCCTGGTATGAGAGAAATGCTATCAACAACAGGTGCTATTTATGGACAAGGTATGGGTGAGAAGGTTGCTCTAATTACTGATGGAAGGTTCTCTGGTGCTACTAGAGGTTTTTGTGTGGGTCATGTTGGCCCTGAGGCGGCCTTAGGAGGTCCTTTAGCTCTTTTACGTAATGGTGATGTAATTGATATAGATGCCAAAAAAGGAACCATTAACGTTAGATTAACTAAATCACAATTAGCCACAAGACGAAAACAGTGGAAAGTAAAAAAATCAAGCTTTGGATCTGGTACTATTTGGAAATATGCTCAAACAGTAGGTCCTGCTTATTTAGGTGCACCAACACATCCTGGTAAAAGAAAAGAAGTAAAAGTTTACGCTGATATTTAATGAAAATTAGACCCGTTATATTATGTGGCGGAGCAGGAACTAGACTTTGGCCAAATTCTAAAAATCATCAAGCAAAACAATTTATTGATTTTGGTAATTGGACTTTGTTAGGAAAAACTCTTGAAAGGGTTAAATCTTCAACTTTTGATGCACCGATCATAAGTACAAATCTTAAATATTTAAAAGAGGTAAAAAAACATCTCAAAAAACATAAGATAAGTAAATATAAAATTGTTTTAGAACCTGCAAAAAGAAATACAGCCCCAGCAATTCTTGCATCAGCATTAATTAAAGACATTCCAAACGAACAACCCTTAATGTTTTTTGCAGCAGATCATTTAATTGAAAAAGCTAGTATTTTTAACAAAGCCATTAATAAAAATAAAACTAATTTAACAGATCAAAATATATTCATCTTTGGGATTAAACCAACATCTCCATCAAGTGAATATGGTTATTTTTTAACAAAAAAAGTTAAAGGGAATATTAATAAAGTTACAAAATTTATTGAAAAACCTAAAGAAGCTAAAGCCAAACAAGTCATTAAACAAAAAGGTTATTGGAACTCTGGAATGTTTTTTTTGAGAAAAGACTCAATAATAAATAACTTTAAAAAGTACCAACCATCAATATATAAAAATTGTATTAATGCTGTTTCAAAAGCGAGACTTAAAGATAACACTTATTACTTAAATAAAGCATCCTTTGAAAAGGCTACAGCAAAGTCTTTTGATTATGCAATTTTAGAAAAAACTAAACAAATCAACGCTATTAAATTAGACATTCCTTGGTCAGATCTTGGCAGTTGGAAAGAGATTTTAAAGATGTATGATAAAAATAAGAATAAATATTATAAGAAAAAAAATGTTTATTACCGACCTTGGGGTAGATACGTTAATTTGTTTGAAGGCAAAGGTTTTTTAATTAAAGAACTATTTGTAAAACCAAAAGGTATATTAAGTTTACAAAAACATCATCATAGATCAGAACATTGGTTTGTAACTCAAGGATCTCCCAAAATTACACTTAACAAAGATAGCTTTTCAAAAAAACAAAACGATCATATATTCATTCCATTAGAAGCAATTCATAGAATTGAAAATCCTGGTAATAAACCTGTTAAAATCATTGAAGCTCAAGTAGGCTCAATTTTAAAAGAGAGTGATATTGTTAGGTATCAAGACGTATACGGCAGAGTAAAATAGATTTTAAGATTTTTCAGAAATTTTTAATGGCAGATCTGATGTTACGTCAAATCTTTCTTTTTTTGTTATATCTTCAACCTGTTTAGCTTTTTTTTCTAAACACCATTTTTCATAAATTTTACAAAATGTGAATATTCCATTGTATCTATCAATCATTTTTACATTATCCAATTCGTCTTTTATCAAAAATTTAATATCATATAATTCCTTAATATTAACTTCTGTTAGAATTTCTCTTGTGTCAGGGTTATAATATCCAGAACCATCTTCACATGGTGTTTCTAAAACCTCATCTATATATTTTTGAAAAATTTTTCCTCTGACAAAATTTTCTTCAAAGTCTTGAGAGTTAATAGTTTCATAAATTAATCTTCTTAAAGGAGGTTTATTCATCTCAAACCACATTATAAGTAATTCGTAATAAATTAATTCATACAACCTTATATGTATGGGTTTGCCCTTAACTATTCTTGACCAATTAAGATATCTTCTTATATCTATATTTCTTTCAATACTTTTCATGACAAGTATTTTTTATTTACCTCCTTTAATTGTAGTGTAACCACATCTTTTGCACTCAAGTGTTGTAACTCTATCTGTTGGTCCAAAACCAAACTCAATATTTAACGTTTTGTAGTCATGTATGCCCATAAAACAGAGTATTTTTATCATTTTCAAAAACATAATTTTGACACTTTAAATTGTTAAATTTATTTTTTGATGGTCAGCAGATAGCTGAAATAACTGCGGAGATTTGAGAAATAACTATACCGCAGAATTAGATAAAGTTCTACAAGTGTTCAGCTATTTTAAACTTATTTAATTAAGTAGAGATCTTTTTAAACTTTTTTTAAAAACAAATATGGCCGTATTAAATAATAATACGACCACATAATAAATTTAATTAAAACCAGTTGTTTGGAATAATGATGTAGTGAATTGCTAATACAATTGCTACTGATACCGTTAATCCTACAGTCATTTTAAGGAAGTCTTTACCAATCAAAGGAAAGACATATTTAAACTTATAGTCCTTATTCATTGTAGATATTGCAAGCTCTCTACCACACAACAAACCAACAAATACCCAAGTTGTTGACATTGGTAAATCATTAAGTTCTTTAAAGTAGTAAAGAACAGCAGCATAAATCACATTAATTATTGTTGCTGATCGTGCGTATCTAGTTCCAGTTTTATCTAAAACAACTTTTTGAATTGTTCCTCCGTTTATGTAGAAGATATAAAAAAGAAGAGCTGTAAAGTATGCAAGAACAATTAATAATAAATTTACATCTATTTGTCTTGGAAGATATACGGCTATATTAGCTACGTCGTGAGATAACCAAACCCACCATAACCAAGCAGAAGTTACCCATACAGAGTTTCTCCAAAAACCTATCCATTTATCTTCAACTTCATCAAATTTCTCATTGATAAATTTAGATACTACTATCCAACAAATGTATGCTGCAACAGCTGCTAAGCCATATCCTACAACACTCTTCATAAGCATTTTTTCAAGAACTACAGTTGATGCAAATGCTGACAGCACTAAAAAGGTAGTTGAAACAGGTATACCTATTCTTGTTAATACTAAAAGTATTCCAGGAGCCACAGCATGATACCACTGTATTTCTTGGAAAGGAATTCTTGTTAATCTTCCGTAAGATATATCACCAGCATTACTGTACCAGCCCCATGTGATAGCAAGTATCATTACAAATGAAGCAGCGCTTGCAAGCGTATACCATTTAAACCATTTTTGTTTTGACGCTATAAATGTTCCAAGCGTTTGAATTGAATCATTTGCTATAACGCTATATCCCGCTAAAGCAAAACCGATGATCGTATATATTGTTGTCATTTCCATCTTATTTTTCCTATTTTTTATTTATCTTTATTGTTTTCCATTTCGAATGATTCTTATTCTTGAGGTCGATTTAATAGAGAAGAGAAATTTTATCTATAAGTAAATTTATTAATATCTTTTGTGGAGAGTTGATTCATCCACAATTATATTATTTAAAGTTGAAGTCTATACAGAGAATTCAACTAAATATTTTTAAGGAGGGTTGATTCACTCTTAATACATTATTGAAAAATTATATCTACTTTAAAGTAATTTTTTTATTAAGAATACGGCAATCAATGCACCAATTAATTCTGCAATTATATAGGTTGGTGTATTAAGATAATTAATACCAGTAAATGATTCTGTAAAAGTCCTTGCTATTGCTACAGCTGGGTTTGCAAAAGACGTTGAAGAAGTAAACCAATAACCAGCAGTAATATAAGTTGCAACACATGCTGCAATTGTTGTTTTACCATCTTTTAAAGTTGCAAAAATAATAAATATCAGACCAAAAGTAGCTACAATTTCTGCTAGAAATATATGAAAGCCATCTCTATTTTTTGTAGATAATTCAATTATATTATGTTCAAAAAATACATTAGCCAACATTACACCTAATAAGCATCCCAATATTTGAGCTGGAATGTATGTGATTAAAAGTTTTCCTTTAATTTTTTTGGTTAAATACATTGCTAAACTTACAAAAGGATTAAAGTGAGCACCTGAAATTTCTGCAAAAGCCGTTATCAAGACAAATAACCCAGCTCCAGTTGCAAGTGTATTTGCAGTAAGTCGTAAAGCATTATCATTTGTAAGATTTTCAGCCATTATTCCAGAGCCAACAATAATCATCACTAAAAAACAACTACCTATAAATTCACCAATAAAAATTCTATTTTTCATAATCTAATAATGATTAAATTATAATTTTATAAATGCCAATTAAGAATAGCGGTATCTGCAAACCAAAGTTTGTTAATATAGCCTTATCTTTTGATATAAAACCAGCTATCGTCCAACCAATTACTCCAAGACCATGGAAGTAGATGTTAATAGGGTAGATATTTAAATTAGTTAGTAATATTCCAGTTAATACTAAAGCAGTACTGATCCATTTAAGGTATTTTTTAATAAACATAGTCTCCTCTATATGTAAGTTTTATGAGGATTTTATTACAATATAGAAGAGACTGAAATCTTTATTTAATTACTAAATAATATTAGCAATTAAATGAAGCCGACATATTTCTGATTAAATCAAAATATAAATCTTTTCCTGGTTTTAGATTGGCACCTAGTGGATCCAGGACACCAGTTTTTACATTTGTATCTTTGGCAATAGATTTGATTATATCAGGATTAAATTGAGGCTCTGACAATATGCAACTCACATTATCATGTTCAATGACTTCATGAATTTCATGAATTTGTTCTGCACCAGGCATAACATCAGGATTAACAGTCATTGCTCCAAGTATATTTACATCAAATCTATTTTCATAATATTGATATGCATCATGAAATACTACGTAACTAAGGTCTGTATTAGTTTCAGTAATTACATCAATTATTAGCTTATCAATTTCAGATATAGCTTTAGCTAAATTAGATTTATAAGTAGCTGCATTTTTTGAATCATTTTCAATTAAATGTTCAGTTATCTCATTTAATATCACTTTTGCATTAATTGGATCTAACCAAATGTGTGGATCATATTCACCATGCCCATGATCATCATGATCATCGTGCTCTTCTTTCTTAGCATCATGTCCGTGATCATCGTGCTCTTCTTTCTTAGCATCATGTCCGTGATCATCGTGCTCTTCTTTCTTAGCATCATCTCCGTGATCATCGTGACCTTCATGTTCCTCAAAAATATTTCTTTCTCTGAATTTTAATTTTTTAATGCCTTTAATTTCTAGTAATTCAATCTTTTCAGCTTTCTTAGCAATTGTAGCTAACGGTTTTTCTAAAAAATTTTCTAAGTCTTCTCCAATCCAAAATATAATATCTGCCTGTTCTAACATTTTAGCGTGAGAGGGTTTTAACTGGAAACTATGAGGTGAATTATAACCATCAACTATTAATCCTGGCGAACCTACACCATCCATTATATAACTAGCCAAAGAGTGGATAGGCTTAATAGACGTTACGACTTTTAAGTCTGCTTTTGCTAATGTTGAAAATGCTAATAGTCCAATTAACGTTGATATTAAATGTATTTTTTTCATAGTTTTAATTTGCTTTAAGTTAATGTTATAATATAACAAAGCGTAATAATATAACATATTTGATTAGTCAAGCCATTTTTAAAATAAAATGAATTTAGATAAAAAAGAAATATTAATAAAATTAAAAAACGTTGGAATTTTTCAAGATAATAAATGGTTGGTCCATGATGTATCTTTAGAAATTGAAAGAGGTAAAATTTTAACATTGATTGGACCAAACGGCTCTGGAAAAACCACTACAGCAAAAATTGCATTAGGAATTCACAAAAACATTAAAGGTAAAGTTACAAAAAATACAAATAAGATTGGTTATGTTCCCCAAAAAATATCAATCGATTGGACGTTGCCAATTAGAGTAATTGATTTTATGAGTTTAACTCAAACGCTTCAATTTGATGAAGTTGTAAGTGCTTTAAAATTAACAGAAGTAGAACATCTTAAACATAATGATTTAAGAAGTCTCTCTGGTGGAGAATTTCAAAGAGTTTTAATGGCTAGAGCAATAGCAAAAAAACCTGATTTACTTGTTTTAGATGAACCCGTTCAAGGTGTAGATTTTACAGGAGAAATTGCCCTTTATGAATTGATTAAAAAAATCTCTGATGAACTTAATTGTGGAATATTATTAATTTCTCACGATCTAAATGTGGTTATGTCTAAAACTGATTATGTTGTTTGTTTAAACGGGCATGTTTGTTGTTCTGGAACTCCTTTGAATGTTGCAAATAATAAAAACTATAAAGAATTATTTGGTGACCAAGCTTCAACACTATTATCTGTATACGAGCATAAGCATGATCATACCCATTCTACTGATGGTAGTATTAAAGAAAAGAAACATTGATAATGCTAGATGATTTTTTTATAAGAGCTCTAATTGCTGGCATAGGCATTGCTTTAGTTGCTGGTCCTCTTGGATGTTTTGTTATTTGGAGAAGACTATCTTTTTTTGGTGATACTTTATCTCATTCTGCATTACTTGGCGTAACTCTAGCCTTATCTTTTGATATTAATATTGCTTTATCAGTTTTTTTTATTTCTTCAGCTGTAGCACTAGTTTTGTTAAAGCTACAAAAAACTACCAACTTGCCAGGTGATGCCTTATTAGGATTACTAGCTCACTCATCTTTAGCTGTAGGTTTAGTGGTGATTAGCTTTTTATCATTTATTCGTTTTGATATAATGGGACTACTGTTTGGTGATATTCTTGCTGTAGCTCCAAATGACATATTTATTATTTGGATTGGTGGAGTATTAATATTATTAGTTTTAAAGATTATTTGGAAACCACTTTTTGCTTCAACAGTTAATTATGAATTAGCTGAAGCTGAGGGAATGAACCCAGCGAGAGTAAATGCAATTTTTACCATTCTAATGGCTGCTATAATTGCAATTTCTATTAAAATGGTTGGACTATTGTTAATTACAGGAATGTTAATTATTCCTGCAGCTATGGCACGTAATCTTTCTAATAATCCAGTTCAAATGGTTGTTTATTCTGTAATAGGTGGATTGCTATCAGTAATAGTGGGTTTATTTGCTTCATTAGAGTTAAACTCGCCGTCAGGACCATCTATAATCACAGCTGCATTAGTTTTGTTTATCTTGTCATTAACAAAAATAAATAAATTCACTCGATTGAAAAACTAGCGTGTAATTGCTAGAAGTACATATGAATCATAAAGAAGAATTTTTATCTAAAAATCAGCAAATTATTTTTGATTTTATAGAAAAAGCTAAAGAACCACTTAAGGCTTATTCCATTTTATTTAATGTTAAAAAAAAAGGAATTAAAGCACCACTACAAGTTTATAGAGCACTAGATAAATTAGTAGAGATTGGAAAAATACATAAAGTAGAAAGTAGAAATGCTTTTATAGCATGTAAAAGTTCAAGTTGTGAAATCTCACAAGCAACGGCTTTTTCAATATGTAATAAGTGTGAAAATGTTTCTGAAATTAATAATCCAAAACTTTCAAAATATTTAACTAATTTTGAAGACGATACCGGAATGCAATATAATAAATATAATTTAGAGTTTTTTGGTTTATGCAAAAAATGTAAAGCTAAATAAATGAATATAATATCCTTAACATTAAATGAAATTTTAGAATTAGCTAAAAAAACATTACTAGCTAATGGATGTGATGAAGAAAATGCTAGTATCTTAGCAGATACTATTATGAGAGCCGAAAGAGATGGTTCTGTTTCTCATGGTTTGTTTAGATTACCCGCTTATGTGGCTGGCTTAAAAAGTAAAAAAATTAATGGTAAAGCAAGACCTCAATTAGAAAATATTGCTCCAAGTATTATTAAGGTACTAGGTAATAATGCAGTTGCTCCTATGGTTTTAAGTTTAGGATTACCTGCTGTTATTGATTTAGCAAAAAAAAATGGTGTAGCAGTTCTAGCTATAAAAAATTCACATCATATGGCAGCTCTTTGGCCTGAAACTGAAGCTATTGCAGAAGCAGGACTTGTTGGTATAGCTTGTACATCTTATAAGCCTGCCGTTGCACCAGCGGGTGCTACGAAACCTTTATATGGTACAAATCCAATTTCTTTTGCATGGCCTAGACCTGGTAAAACTCCAGTTGTCTATGATATGGCAACTGCTTCAATGGCAATGGGTGAAGTTCAGATCGCAAAAAGAGAAGGGCACAAAGTTCCTCTTGGAACAGGTTTAACTAAAGATGGAAAAGAAACTACCGATCCTGGAGAAATTGCTGATGGTGGTGTTATACTTCCATTTGGTGGTTATAAAGGATCTAGTATAGCAATGATGGTTGAACTATTAGCTGGTGCATTAATTGGTGAAAATTTCAGTTTTGAAACTGCTGCTAAAGACAATAACGATGGTGGCCCTCCAAGCGGTGGCGAATTTATTATAGCAATCTCACCTGAGAAAATTTCTGGCAAAGGTTGGGATAAACATGCTGATGAGTTTTTTAGTAAAATGTCAGCTATGGAGGGTGTTAGGCTTCCAGGGGAAAGAAGACATAAAAATAGACTAGATAAAGGTCCAAGAAATATTAATGAAGAACTTGTTAATAAAATTAAATCTTTAAGTTAATTCAATTTCAATAGGGGTGTGATCTGAGGGTTTTTCTTTTCCTCTAGGGTCTTTATTAATATTAACATTCCTAACTATATTTAATAAAGAATTTGATACTAAGAAGTGATCAATTCTTAATCCATTATTTTTCTGCCAAGCACCTCTCATATAATCCCAATAAGTATAACCTTCTTTTTCACCATGAATATGACGGTAGGCATCATGAAAACCTAGATTAATCATTTCTCTAAATTTTTTTCTTATCTCAAGTCTGTATAAGGCGTCATCTTCAAAACCTTTAATATTATAAGCATCTTCTGCTGAAGGAAGAATATTAAAATCACCTGCTAAAATAATGTTTTCATTTTTCTTTGAAAGAGTTTTTAGCTGTTTAATCAAAGTATCTAACCATTCTTTTTTATAAGTATATTTATCAGTATCTACAGGATTACCATTTGGAGTGTAAATGTTAATTAGTTGAATATTTTTTTTCTTATGTTTTAATTCTGCTGAAATAACCCTAGATTGTTTCAATTTATCTTTAATTAAATCTATTCTAACATTTTCTAATTTATGTTTAGAAATGATTGCTACGCCGTTATAACTTTTTTGTCCAAATACATGGCTTTCATAATCTAATGATGAAAAATCATCATAAGGAAAAGTTTCGTCCTGGGTTTTAATCTCTTGCATCATGACAACATCAGGAGAAAATTTTTGAAGGTATTCTTTAATATTATCAATTCTTGCTCTAACAGAATTAACATTCCAAGATGTGATAATCATTATATGGAGAACGAAACACCACAACCGCAAGAAGATTTGCTTTGTGGGTTAGAGATTTTAAATTGATCACCAATTAATTCTGAAACAAAGTCCACTTCTGAACCTTTTAATAAGTCTGCTGAAGTTTTATCAATGAGAATATTTTCATGTTTTAAGTCGTCTGCTTCTAATTTTTTGTCAAAAGTAAACTCATATTGAAAACCTGAGCAACCACCTCCTTTAATAGCGATTCTAAAAAATGACCCTGGATCTTTTTGAGACAACAAATTATTAATCTGTTTTATAGCTTTATCTGTAAATTTAATTTCTTTAATCATATAACAACACTGATATTACTAATATAATATCAATTTATTAAATTTAAAGTATGAATAATTACTCAAATTTAGCACTATCTAAAAGCAAAGGTCGTATTTTTAAAGAAGCCAATTCACTTTATAGAACACCATTTCAAAGAGATAGAGATAGGATTATTCACAGTGCCTCATTCAGAAGGCTAAAGCATAAAACACAAGTTTTTGTTAATACAGAAGGGGATCATTTTAGAACTAGAATTACCCATTCAATTGAAGTTGCGCAAATTGCAAGATCCATAGCTAAACATTTAGGTTTAAACGATGATCTGGCTGAAACTTTAAGTTTGGCTCATGATTTAGGACATACACCCTTTGGTCATGCTGGAGAAGACGCACTTAACGAATGCATGGCTAATTTCGGCGGCTTTGACCACAATCTTCAAACTTTAAGAATAATTATGTTTCTTGAGCATAAATATCTTAAATTTAGAGGTCTTAATTTAACATTAGAAACTTTAGATGGATTATTAAAGCACAATGGTTCAGTTGAAGATCTTTCGACAGTTAATAGGTTGATTGGATTAAAAAACTTTAAAAATAAAGTAAATTTTAATAATTCTGGTTCATTAGAAGCTCAAATATCAGCAATCTCAGATGATATTGCTTATAACAATCATGATATACAAGATGGAATCAGAGCAAAAATGTTTAATTTAAACGACTTGATTGAAATTGATTTTTTTAAAGATATTTATAAATCACATAAAAAAAATATTAAAAATAATAATAAAGATATTTTAATATATCAAATAATAAGAGATTCAATTGATCTAATGGTAAGAGACTTAATTAAAAACACCAAAAATAATCTAAAAATTAATAAGATCAAATCTTTAAATGATGTTTATAAATTAGATAATCCTATAGTATCTTTTTCAAATAAATTTTTAGAGATTGAAAAAGAAGTTAGATTTTTTTTAAGAAGCAAAATGTATAATAATAAAAAAGTATTATTAAAAAACAATCATGGAAAAAAAATTGTTAATAAACTTTTTTATAAAATTAAGAATAAGCCAAAAAAATTCTTAAATGCTGACCAATTAAAAAATGACCCCAATAGAGCAATTGCTGATTTTATTTCAGGTATGACAGATAGATATGCAATCAATTTAAACAAAAGTATTTAATGAACATTTTTGATCTCTACTTAGATAAAATAATAATTTTGATTAAAAAACTAAATAAAGATGGCTCTTTAGAAATACCTAAATCTTTAAAAGGAATTAATGTAGATATACCACCATCAAATTTTGACTGCGATATATCAACAAATGTAGCCATGGTACTATCAAAGGTTAACAAAAAATCCCCAATTGATATTGCAAACACTTTAATTGATTTAATTAAGTGTGAAGATGAACAAATTGAAACCATATCAGTAGCAAAACCTGGCTTTATCAATATTAAATTTAAAGCAATATATTGGAACAATTTTATTAAAGATATTAACAAAAATTATAAAAATTTTGGAGTAAATATTAAAGAACAAAAAAAAAGATATCTTGTCGAGTTTGTTTCTGCAAATCCTACGGGGCCATTGCATGTTGGTCATTGTCGTGGTGCAATCTTAGGAGATGTGATTTCTAATATATTAATTTTTAATAAACATGATGTTTCCAAAGAATATTATGTAAATGATTATGGTAACCAAATTATAAATTTTACAAAATCTGTCTTTTATAGAATTAGGGAAATCCTTAATAACGAAAAGTTTCCTGTTGATAATCCAGATCTTTATCCTGGTGATTATTTAGTAGATATTGCAAAACATATTATTGATAACAACAAAAATTTAAAATTTAATCAATTTGAAGATGTGTCTAAAGAATTAACGTTATTAGGTGTAGCAGAGTCTTTGAAATTAATTAAAACTAATCTGGCTAATCTGGGAATAGTTCATGATAAATTTACTAGTGAAACTCAAATAGTTTTAAATAAAGAAGTTGAAAAAGTAATTGAAAATTTAAAAGAAAAAAAATTAGTATACGAGGGAAAAATTAAAGCACCCCAAGGAGAGGATGGTGATAATTGGGTTGAAAGAGAACAACTTCTATTTAAATCAACTGATTTTGGTGATGATAAAGATAGAGCTTTGCAAAAATCTGATAAATCATGGACTTACTTTGCCAGCGATGTTGCTTATCACAATAATAAACTTAACAGAGGTTTCGATGTACTTATTAATATACTTGGGGCTGATCACGCAGGCTATATAAAAAGAATTACCTCAGTAGTAGAAGCTCTTTCTAGTGGTAAGAGAAAGCTAGTTTGTAAAGTTAGTCAGTTAGTTAAGTTAATAAAAGATGGTAAACCTTTTAAAATGTCCAAAAGGAAAGGCGACTATATTACTGTAGAAGATTTGATTTTAGAAGTTGGTAAAGATGCAACAAGATTTATTATGCTTAATAGAAGCAGTGATGTTGAACTAGATTTTGATTTTGCAAAAGTTAAAGAAAAATCAAAAGATAACCCACTCTATTATGTTCAGTATTGTTTTGCTAGAATATCATCAGTCTTTAGACATGTTGATTTAAATATAAACAAGGATTTAGATATTAATGAATATAATTTTGACTATTCCAATGATGAGATAAAGATTCTAAAAAAAATTGCTGAGTGGCCCAAATGTATTGAGGCAGCTAGTTTAAGACTAGAGCCGCATAGAATCCCTGTTTATTTGTATGAATTATCATCAGAATTTCATTCATATTGGAATATGGGAAAAGATGATCCAAGTAAAAGGTTTATTAATGATCAAAAAAAAATCCCCAATGATAAATTGGTTTTTTTAAAAGTTATATCTAATGTAATTAGATCAGGAATGAATATTGTTGGTGTTGACACACCAGAAAAAATGTAATGATAAAAGAATTAAAATACCTCTTATATCTATTTATAATTATATTGTTTTTTTTCTTATCAATAAAATATTATTTTTCAGATGATAATAAAAAAAATTCTTATAGATCATTTAAACAGCTAGATGAAAAAATTACTAAGTATTCTCAAAATATAATTTTGCTAAGAAATGATACTATCGATATTGTCGAGTATATAGAAAAAAATATTAATAATAAAAAAAATTATAATTTTTGGAAATTAATAAATAATAATGATTAACAGAAGAAGTTTAATTACAGGAATTAAATCTACAACTTTATCTGTTAAAGAAAGAAAATTTCTTCAACAATATAAACCCTGGGGTGTAATACTTTTTTCAAGAAATATAACATCTTTGAAACAGACCAAAGAATTAACAAATCAAATAAAAAGAATATTTAAAGATAAAAATTACCCTATTTTAATTGATCAAGAGGGTGGACGAGTCAATAGATTTAAAAAGATTTTTAATGCAGATTCATTAACTAGTGAATTTTTTGGTAAACTTTACATGAAAGATAAAAAAAAATTTTATGCTTATTATAAAATTTTTATTAAACAGACATCTTTTTTATTAAAATCGATTGGAGTAAATATTAACACTCTACCCGTTCTTGACTTAAGGGTGAAAGGCTCCAGTTCAATCATTGGTGACCGATCATTTTCAAAAGACCCAAAAATTGTTTCTCAAATTGGTGATATTTGTATAAATAATTTTCACTCAAATAATATAGGAACTGTCATCAAGCACATTCCTGGTCATGGTTTAGCTAAAGTAGATAGCCATGAATTAACACCTAAAGTCAATAAAGATTTAGAATATTTATTAAAAAACGATTTTTCAACTTTTAAGAAAAAGTCTAGTTTTTTTGCTATGACCGCACATATAATTTACACCAATATTGACAAGACTAATACCGCTACTCATTCTAAAAAAATAATTAAATTAATAAGAAATAATATCAAATTTAAGAATATAATAATGTCAGATGATATATCCATGAAAAGCTTAAAAAATTCTATTAAAGTTAATACTTTAAGAGCTTTTGATGCTGGTTGTGATTTAGTTCTTCATTGTAATGGAAACATTAAGGAAATGCACGATGTTGCTATTAACTCACCTTTAATAAGTAATTTTATAATTAAAAAAACATCACAATTTTACAAGATTATAAGTTAATATTTAATATGACTGATACCGATTCTAATAATTTTAATGTTGATCTTGAAAACTATCAAGGTCCTCTTGATATTCTGTTAGATTTAGCTAAAGCACAAAAAGTTGATCTAGAAAATATTTCCATAACATTATTGGCTGATCAGTTTCATTACTATATTACAAAAGAAACAAATCTTAATTTAGAGATGGCATCTGAATATCTGTTGATGGCAACTTGGTTAACATACCTAAAATCTAAACTTTTAATACCAGGAAATCCTGAGGAAGAATTTAAATTATTAGAGGTAGCTCAACAACTTAAATTACAACTAAAAAAATTAGAATTAATACGTCTTCTTTCAGATCAAATGTTAAAAAGGAAAAGATTGGGTAGAGAAATTCGTTTAAGAGGAATTAAAGGAAACATTCGTTCAATTTATAGTACTGAATATAAATTAAATCTTTATGAATTATTGAAAGCATATTCAAGTATCATTATGACAAAAGATTTTCAAAGAATGAATATACCCAAACTTCCTGTATTTACTACAGAGGATGGAATTAAGCGTATTAGAGAATTTTTTGGTAAACTGGTTGATTGGAAGAATATTAACGATTTAATCCCCCAAAATTTCAAAGACAGTATGAAATATAAAAAAACTGGTAAAGCAGGAATTTTTGCTGGGTCTCTTGAACTTGTTAAAGAGGGAAATATTTCAATAAAACAAGAAAACTTATTTGATGAAATATATATTAAGGAAATAAAGTGACTAAATTAAAAAAAGATTTAAAAACTAACATTGTAACTTTTCCAAAAAAATTAAATGATAGTGAAAGAGAGATTGAAGCTATTGTCTTTGCTGCATTAGAACCCCTTGATATTGACACTATTGAATCTAAAATTTCAAAAAAAACTGATGTTTTAAAAACTTTAAATAAACTTCAAATAGAATACTCCACAAGAGGTATCAATTTAGTCTGTATTTCAAAAAGGTGGTCATTCCGAACTTCAGAAAATTTATCAAACTTGATGTCACAAGAAAAAACTGTTGAAAAAAAACTATCTAGAGCAGCCATTGAAACACTTGCTATTATTGTTTATCACCAACCAGTGACTAGAGCTGAAATTGAAGAAATAAGAGGTGTAGCTTTTGGAACTAATACACTAGATATATTAATGGAGCTAAATTGGGTTAAACCTCAGGGCCGCAAAGAAGTTCCTGGCAAACCAATTCAATATGGAACTACAATTGATTTTTTAAGTCATTTTAGTCTTCAAAAATTATCAGATTTACCAACTGTTGATGAACTAGGTTCAGCAGGATTAATTGATAGTGCTAATATAGATGATGCAATATTTGGTACAGGTAAATTTTACAAAGAAAAACAAGAAGAAAAGAAAGAAGACATCTATGAAAATATAGATGAAATGTTAAGTGGTACACTTGAAAAAGATGAGGATGCTTAATATAGTTCTTTAAAAATATAGATATTAAGGATATACAATAATTATGGCACCAAGTATTTGGCAAATAGGAATAGTTATAGTTCTAATAGTTTTACTGTTCGGAAGAGGTAAAATATCTAGTTTGATGGGTGATGTAGCTAAAGGTATAAAGAGTTTTAAAAAAGGAATGGCAACCGACCTTCCTGAGGAAAATGAAGAATCTAAAAATATTTCCGAAAATAATCAAGATACAAAAGACAAAGAATAAATCAAATGCCCACTATTGGCTGGTTTGAGATATTAATAGTAGCTGCTGTCGCTATCGTAGTTATAGGACCTAAAGACTTTCCATTTATGCTTAAAAAAGCTGGGTCATGGATTGGAACAATAAAAAAATATATTAATAATTTGCAAAATGAAGTTAATGATCTTGACTTAAACAGTATTAATACTGAAGAACCAAAAATTAAAATTAAAAATAAAGATAAAGATAATGACAAAATCTGAAAATGATGGGGGCTTCATAAGTCACCTTGCTGAGTTAAGAAAAAGATTAATTCAATCATTTATTTTTTTGTTTATTTTTTTCATAGGATGTTATTTTTTTGCAGAACATCTTTACGGTTTCTTAGTAGAACCTTATGCTAAAGCAGTTAAAGATGATGGAAGTGAGAGAAGGTTAATTTTTACAGCTTTACAGGAAACTTTTTTAACCTATTTAAAAGTATCGTTTTTTGCTGCATTCTTTGTTACATGTCCATTTATACTAATGCAGATATGGAAATTTATTGCACCAGGTCTCTATAAACATGAAAAAATTGCAATTGTGCCATATTTAATATTAACACCAATTTTATTTTTTCTTGGCGGTATGCTTGTTTATTATTTAATTATGCCTTTAGCGATTAAATTTTTTCTATCATTTGAAAGTAGTGGTTTAACAACAGGTTTACCTATTCAATTAGAAGCTAAAGTTAATGAATATTTATCACTAGTGATGAAATTAATTTTTGCATTCGGTATAAGCTTTCAACTGCCTGTGGTTCTTAGTTTACTCGCTAGAGTAGGAGTTGTTAATGCAAAATTTCTTAGAGATAGAAGAAAGTACGTTATTGTAATAATTTTTGCGGTAGCAGCATTATTGACACCACCCGATCCCATAACTCAAATTGGCCTAGCAATACCATTATTGATTTTATATGAATTATCTATAATTTCAGTGAATATTATTGAAAAAAAGAATAAAAAAAATGCATAACATAAAAGAAATCAGAAATGATATTGAGGCTTTTAAAGAAGGTTTGGATAAAAGATTTTTAGATATAGATGTGGATAAAATTTTATCTTTAGATGAAAAAAATAGAAATTATATCCAACAAAGAGAGATTCTCGAAAAAGAAAAAAAAGAAATTTCAAAATCAAAAAATAAAAAGCTTTTTGAAAAATCTAAAAATATTTCAACTGAGATTGAAAAAATTAACAACTTACAAAAAGTTGTTAGAGAACAATTAGAGACTATTTTATCATCAATTCCAAATATACCATATTTAGATGTGCCTATTGGCAAAGATGAAAACTCAAATATAGAAGTTTCAAAATCTGGAATAATCCCTAAATTTTTATTTAAACCTATGTCTCATTATGAATTAGGTGAAAACTTAGATATGTTAGATTTTGATCTAGCAACCAAAACTACAGGTTCAAGATTTGTTTTTGTAAAAGATAAACTTGCTTTATTAGAAAGAGCATTGTCTAATTTTATGCTCGACACTCACGTTAATACTAATGGTTATAAAGAGATTTCACCCCCATTGATTGCAACAGATTCTACCATGTTTGGAACTGGTCAATTACCAAAATTTGATAATGACCAATTTGAACTCAAACTTGACGACTCTACTGATAGAAAATTTTTAATTCCTACAGCAGAAGTAATTTTAACAAATATAGTCAAGGACCAAATTATTGATAAAAAAAATCTACCAATGAGAATGGTTGCTTCAACTCCTTGTTTTAGAAAAGAAGCTGGAAGTTATGGTAAAGATACTAAAGGGATGATCAGACAGCATCAATTTTACAAAGTTGAAATGGTGAGCATAGTTGAGACTGATAAGTGCTTATTTGAACTTGAAAGAATGACTAATTGTGCAACTAGGATATTAGATTTATTGGAACTTCCTTATAGAAAAATTATTTTATGTACAGGTGACATGGGTTTTAGTGCAGAAAAAACATTTGATATTGAAGTTTGGCTTCCATCAGAAGGCAAGTATAGAGAAATTTCAAGTTGTTCTTCTTGTGGCTCATTTCAAGCTAGAAGAATGAAGGCAAGATACAAGAATGACAAGAAAGAAACAGTTCTTGTTGGCACTTTAAATGGAAGTGGATTAGCAGTTGGTAGAACTTTAGTGGCTATATTAGAAAATTACCAACAGGAAGATGGTTCTATTAATGTGCCTAAAGTTTTAAAGCCATACATGAATAATATTGAGAAAATCTCTAAGATTTAAAGTTGTTTTAATTAGATAGATGTTGTAAGTATTCACTTTAATCAAGGAGATTTATGGATCAAGGAATAGGCCAGTTTATACCACTAATTTTAATTTTTGTTATTTTTTACTTTTTTTTAATAAGACCTCAACAAAAGAAAGTTAAAGAGCATAAAGCCATGGTAGAAAACTTATCAAGAGGAGACAAGGTCGTAACGTCTGCTGGAATTATTGGAACAATTGAGAGAATTATTGATAATGAAAAAGTTGAAGTACAAATTGCTGACAACGTTAAAGTAGAAATTATCAAATCCACAGGTATTCAAGGATTACTTAACTCCCCTGAAGTAAAAAAATAACATTTAACTAAAGTGTTATACTTTTCTAAATTAAGAATTACCTTAGTTTCTTTAGTATCAATCTTTTTTATTTTTATTGCTGCATCAAATTTTCAGAACTCTGAAGATAGCCTTATTTCAAAAAAGATAAACTTAGGTTTGGATCTACAAGGTGGTTCATATCTTTTACTTGAAATTGATAATGGACCTGTTGAAATTCAAAAATTACAAAATACAACCACTGTTATTAGAAATTTTTTAAAAGATAAGAAAATAACTTTTAATGACCTGAGAATAGAAAATAAAAAAATAATATTTAATGTTTCCAATGATAATATCAAGTTAGTTGAAACTCTTTTTCTTGATAAAGAAAGTGATATTAATCCTTACTATAACCAATATAAATCTCATCAGTTTGATTTAGAAATACAAAATAATGAATTCTCTTTAACTCTTTCAAAGTATGGACTTATTGAAATCAAAACTTCTTCACAAGATCAAGCTTTAGAAATAGTTAGAAGAAGAGTTGATGAGGTTGGTACTAATGAACCCAATATATTAAAAAGAGGTAATAATAGAATTTTAGTTGAACTTCCAGGTCTTGATGATCCTATGCGTATAAAGTCACTTTTAGGAAAAACTGCAAATTTAACATTTAGATTTGTCACTCAAAACAATAATGACACTTTTGGAACTGAAATGCTTCAGTTTGAAGATGGAACTAGCGAAGCAATGGTCAGTAAAAGAATAATCTTAAATGGTGAGAATTTACTGGATGCTCAACCACAAATGAATAATCAAACAAACGAAACTGTAGTATCATTTACTCTTGATAGAGTGGGGGCTAAAAGATTTGGTAAAGCAACTAGTACAGGTGTTGGTAAGCAATTAGCAATTGTTCTAGATGGTAAAATTGTTAGTGCTCCGGTAATTAGGGACACTATAGCAAGTGGAAATGGCCAGATTAGTGGAAATTTTACATTCCAATCTGCGACTGACTTAGCTTTACTCCTAAGATCAGGAGCATTACCAGCACCACTTAACATAATTGAAGAAAGAACAGTAGGACCTGACCTTGGTCAAGACTCAATTAATGCAGGGGTTATCGCTCTTATGATTGGTTTTTTATTAGTTATAATTTTTATGTTTTTTAAATACAAAATATTTGGTCTAATTGCCAACATAACACTACTAATTAACTTATTCTTTTTAGTTGGTATTTTAACTTTATTTGAAGCAACATTAACACTTCCAGGTATTGCAGGTATTATTTTAACAGTTGGTATGGCAGTTGATGCCAATGTATTGATTTTTGAAAGAATTAAAGAAGAATGTAAGAAAGAAAAAAATAATATAATAGCTTTTGATACAGGTTATGTAAAATCAAAAACTGCAATTATAGATGCAAATATAACCACATTAATTGCAGCTGTAATCTTATTCTTTATGGGCTCCGGACCTGTT
This sequence comes from Candidatus Pelagibacter sp. Uisw_099_02, assembly GCF_047727625.1. GTDB lineage: Bacteria > Pseudomonadota > Alphaproteobacteria > Pelagibacterales > Pelagibacteraceae > Pelagibacter. The sequence continues at coordinate 539,879 of NZ_CP159822.1, forward strand.
AAGGGCTTCTCTGTGACTTTAGCTGTAGGAATTTTTACTACATTGTTTTCAGTTTATTTTATTGCAAGAATGCTTACTGGTCTTTACGTGGTAAGAAATAAAGAAAAAACTAAACTAATATAAATGATTAATTTTAATAAATTTTATAAACTATTTAATCTCATCTCTTTAAGTTTAGTTGTGGTATCTGTTATATTGTTATTTTTTAAAGGACTCAATTTTGGTGTAGATTTTAAAGGTGGGACTTTAATAGAACTAAGGTCTAATGATAAAAATATTAATGTCACTTCTTTAAGGCAATCATTTAATAAAATGAATTTAGGAGATTTTAATGTTAAAAAATTTGGTAATGAAAATGATTTTTTAATTAAGATAGAGAAAAAAGACACAAGTGCAAATGCTATTGAAGCTATTAAAAAAGATTTAACCTCTTCTTTGGATGGATCTTTTAATTTCAGAAGAGTTGAAAATGTAGGCCCTAAAGTTAGCTCTGAATTATTAAAGTCTGGTATTATTGCAATCGCACTATCTCTAGCCGCAATGTTATTTTACATATGGATAAGATTTGAATGGCAATTTAGCTTAGGTGCAATTTTAGCCCTATTTCATGATGTCATTATAACACTAGGTCTTTTCTCACTATTTAGTCTAGAAATAAATCTATCAATAGTTGCCGCCGTTTTAACTATAGTTGGTTATTCAATGAACGATACTGTTGTTATTTATGACAGAGTTAGGGAAAATTTAAGAAAGTTTTCTGATATCAAGATTTATGAACTTACAAATATCTCAATCAATGAAACTCTTTCTAGAACTATAATTACATCAGCAACAACATTGCTTGCTTTAGTTTCAATTTATTTATTTGGTGGGGAAATATTAAAAGGTTTTTCTTTAGCCATGATAATGGGTGTTGTATTTGGAACTTATTCTTCAATCTATATAGCTAATCCGATACTAGTAAAACTTAGAGTTTCACAAAAAACAATCCTAAAAGAAGATACAGAGTAAATTTAATAAAGGTTTTGAGCTGCTACCATTGAAAGTAACATTGGTAACGATAAAAGAGTATTTGTTCTTGAAAACAACATTGCTGTTCTTGCTGATTTTGCCTTAACATCAGGTTCACATTCAACAATACCTAATGCTCTTTTTTGATTTGGCCAAATTATAAACCAAACATTAAATGCCATATATAAACCAAGCCACATACCAATACCGATAGCTGTATTTTTTCCACCACCACCTAAAGTCATAGCATCGTGTAAATAACCATTTAAATAAGCTAAAATTAATCCTGATATTATAGTAAGTAAAGCAGCCCATCTAAAATAAAACAATGCGGCTGGAGCTATAACTTTGCCTATAGCAGGTTTTTGTTCATCAGGGATTTTCGGCATGTTTGGAATTTGTACAAAGTTAAAATACCAAAGAAGCCCAATCCACATAATAGCAACTGTTACATGGATCAATCTTGTTAACCAACTCCAAAAAATTGTATCAAAATCGAAACCACCATTACCATAAAATAACCCTAGAAAAAAGATTATAGCTAAAGCTAATGATGCATGAATTGTTTTTGGTAGAGATGATAGTAAATTTCCCATAATAAGAATCCTTTATACACTAATTGTTTAAATCTTTAACTTCTTTTTAAATTTTTCTTCGAGCATAGGTTTTAAGAATTCGCCAGTATAACTACCTTTTATTTTGATAATATCCTCAGGTTTACCCTCTGCGATAATATTACCACCTTTGACACCACCTTCAGGTCCCATATCGACAATATAGTCTGCTGTTTTAATTACATCCAGATTATGTTCAATAACAACAACTGTATTTCCTAGAGCTACAAATGTGTGCAATATTTCTAATAGTTTTTTAATATCGTGCTGATGAAGACCTGTAGTAGGCTCATCTAATATGTACATAGTTCTTCCTGTAGATCTTTTTGATAATTCCTTAGCTAATTTAATACGTTGAGCCTCACCACCAGAAAGTGTTGTTGCCTGCTGTCCAATTTTTATATAACCAAGCCCAACTTTTTTTAATGTTAATAGCTTAGTTTTTATATTTGAAATGTTTTCAAAATATTCACATCCCTCATCAACAGACATATCCAAAACATCGGCAATACTTTTATCTTTGAATTTTATCTCAAGAGTTTCTCTATTGTACCTGGTTCCCTTGCATTCATCACACTGGATATAAACATCAGGTAAGAAGTGCATCTCGTATGTAATTACACCATCACCTTCACAAGCTTCACATCTTCCACCTTTAACGTTAAATGAAAATCTTCCAGGTTTGTATCCTCTTGTTTTTGATTCTGGTAATGCTGTAAACCAATCTCTAATGGGGCCAAAAGCTCCTGTATAAGTTGCTGGGTTTGACCTAGGTGTTCTTCCTATAGGAGACTGATCTATATCAATTATTTTATCTATAAGCTCAACACCTTTATAACTCTTAAATTCTTTAGGGACTTTTCTAGCTTTGTTATTCAAAGTTAAATTTAACGCATGATATAATGTTTGTAATATTAGTGTTGATTTACCGCTACCTGAAACACCAGTTACGCAAGTAAAACTTCCTGTTGGAATTCTAAGATTAACGTTGTTCAAGTTATTTCCACTAGCACCATTAATTTCAACAAATCTTCCATTTTTTGCAAGCCTTCTGGTTCTTGGAATTTCTATATACTTTTTATGAGATAAGTATTGACCAGTAATACTGTTTTTATTTTTTAGTATTTCATCATAAGTACCTTGTGCAATTATTTCACCACCATTAGTTCCGGCTTCTGGACCCATATCTATTATATGATCTGCATTTTCCATAGTTTCCGTATCATGCTCAACAACAATTACAGTGTTACCTAAATCTCTAAGTCTTTTTAATGCATTTATTAATTTAACATTATCTTTTTGATGTAATCCTATAGAGGGTTCATCAAGTACATACAGTACACCAGTTAATCCAGAACCTATTTGTGATGCGAGTCTTATTCTTTGAGCCTCACCCCCAGAAAGAGTACCTGACTCTCTTGATAATGTTAAATATTCAAGTCCAACATTTAAAAGAAACGTTAGTCTTTCATTAATTTCTTTTAAAATATGTTCTGCTATCTTAAATTGTCGTTTATCAAGATTTTGCTCTAAACCTTTGAACCATTTAGCTGCATCTAGAATAGATTTTTTAGTTACTTCGCTTATATTCTGATTATCAATTTTAACACATAAGGCTTCTTCTTTTAATCTATTACCGTTACATCCTTCACAATCAGAATCAGATTGGTATTCAGCTATCGCTTCTCTCTTCCATTCACTGTCAGATTCAAGAAATCTTCTTTCAAGATTATTTATTACACCTTCAAAAGTTTTTTTATGAGAATATTTTTCATAACCATCATCATAAACAAACTTAATTTCTTCTTCATCCGATCCAAACAATATTACATCTCTAAATTTTTTTGGAAGTTTTTTCCATCTCTCATCTAAAGAAATTCCATAATGTTTAGCAATAGAGGCTAAGGTTTGAGCGTAATATAATGTTGTTGATTTGGCCCATGGCTCTATAGCACCATCAGCTATACTTTTTTTCTCATCAGGAACTACTAAATTTGGATCTACATTCAATTTAATACCTATGCCCTCACATTCTGCACACGCTCCGTAAGGACTATTAAAAGAAAAAAGTCTTGGCTCAATCTCTTCAATTGTAAAACCACTTTCTGGACAAGCAAATTTTGTAGAATAAATTAATTTTTCAATTTTTCTAAATTTTTGTGGCAATGTTTCATCTTCGTACTCAACAAATACCAATCCATTTGATAAATTTACAGCTGTCTCAATACTTTCAGCAAGTCTATTACCAAGATTTGAATTCAAGACAATTCTATCAACTAAAACAGATATGTCATGCTTGAGCTTTTTATCTAAATTAGGTGCATTATCAATTTCATATATGACTTCATCAATTTTAATTTTTCTAAAACCTCTTCTTTTATAACTTAAAATATCTTTTCTATACTCACCTTTACGACCTCTAACCACAGGAGCAAAAATATAAATTGTAGATTTTTTAGGTAATTTTTTTATTAAATCAACGATTTGGGTTATTGTTTGCGATGTAATTGGCTTTCCTGTGAATGGTGAGTAGGGAACACCAGCCCTTGCATACAACACTCTCATATAGTCATAAATTTCAGTAACTGTTGCAACAGTTGATCTTGGATTTTTAGATGTATTTTTTTGCTCTATGGCTATAGCTGGACTTAATCCCTCGATAAGATCAACATTTGGTTTTTTCATTTTATCCAAAAATTGACGAGCATAAGCTGATAAACTTTCAACGTATCTTCTTTGTCCTTCGGCATAGACAGTGTCAAATGCTAATGAGGATTTTCCTGAACCAGAAAGACCAGTAATTACAACAAACTGATCTTTAGGTATTTCTACTGAAACATTCTTTAAGTTATGCTCTTTTGCACCCTTAATAACTATCTTTTTAATCATAATTTTAGTTGCTTTAAATTAATAAAATTAATATTGAGTTTATATTGTGATATAAAATTAATTAAATTAATAAAGAATTATAAATATTATGGCTGGAAGTTTAAATAAAGTATTATTAATTGGGCGTTTAGGCGCAGACCCAGAAATCAAACAAATGTCAAATGGCAAAAGTCTTGCTACCTTAAGTTTAGCTACTAGCCAATCATGGAAAGACAAGACAACAGGTGAAAAAAAAGAAAAGACAGAGTGGCACCGTATAGTTGTATTCAATGATGGGTTGGTAAATGTTGTTCAGCAATATTTAAAAAAAGGTGCACAGATTTATGTTGAAGGACAAATAACAACTAGAAAATGGAAAGACGAAAAATCTGGTCAAGACAAGTATTCAACAGAAATTGTAATTCAAGGATATAACTCTTCCCTAACAATGTTGGGTGGTGGAAACACTGGCGGTGGTGGTATTCAAAATGACAATTCGCAAGCTGTTGCTAGCAATCCTGATGATAGCCCCCAAGCCCCTAATGATATGGATGATGAAATTCCATTTTAGTTTCTATGAAAGATACAGAAATTCCTAAAGACAAAAATATAAAACTCATTTCAATGCACGATGAGATGAGCTCATCCTACTTATCTTATGCTATGAGTGTAATTGTTAGTAGAGCACTTCCAGATGTTAGAGATGGTTTAAAGCCTGTGCACAGAAGAATACTATTTGCCATGTATAAAGGTGGTTATGATTGGTCAAAACAGTTTAGAAAATCTGCAAGGATTGTAGGTGATGTTATTGGTAAATATCACCCTCATGGTGACCAGTCGGTTTATGATGCTCTCGTTAGAATGGTTCAGGATTTTTCAATGAGCTTACCTTTAGTTCAAGGGCAAGGTAATTTTGGGTCAATAGATGGTGATCCGGCTGCAGCAATGAGGTACACAGAAACAAGATTAGCTAAAGTTTCACAATACTTAATTGATGACATAGAAAAAAATACTGTTGATTATAAAAGTAACTATGATGAAACAGAAAAAGAACCAACTGTTTTACCTGCTCAATATCCTAATTTATTAGTAAATGGAGCCGGTGGTATCGCTGTTGGAATGGCAACAAGTATTCCCCCTCATAACCTTGGTGAAATAATAAATGGAACTTTAGCCTTAATTGAAAATAAAGATCTCAAAATTAAAGAATTAATGAAACACATACCCGGTCCCGATTTTCCAACCGGTGGAGTTATTATTGGAAAAGAGATTATTAAAGCTGGTTATAATGTTGGTAGAGGATCTTTTAAAATTAGAGGTGAGATTAGTGTTGAAGCACAAAAAAATGGCAGAGAAAGACTTGTCATTACTTCAGTGCCTTACCAAGTTAATAAATCAGTTTTAAACGAGAGAATAGCTCAATTAGTAAGAGAGAAAAAAATTGAAGGCATTAGAGATATAAGAGACGAGTCAAACAGAGAAGGTATACGTGTTGCAATTGACTTAAGAAATGGCGTTGAGCCAGAAACAATTAAAAGACAACTTTATAAAAATACGTCCATAGAAAGCTCATTTGGTTTTAATACGCTTGCCATTGTTGATGGAAAGCCAAAGATTTGTAATTTAAAAGATTTTTTAACTAATTTTTTAAAATTCCGTGAAGAAGTAGTTATTAAAAAAACTAAATTTGATTTAAAAAAAGCAGAAGATAGAGCTCACATATTAATTGGTCTTTCTGTATCAGTAGAGAATCTAGATAAGATTATAAAGATTATAAGATCATCAAAAACTCCTGATGATGCTAAAAAATCTTTATTAACTATTAAATGGAAAATTAATAAATCTTTAAAGTTAATTTCTCTAGTTGAAGACAAAAAAAGTAAAAATTTATATTCATTTTCTGATACACAAGTTGTAGCAATTTTAGAACTTAGACTTCAAAAATTAACTGCCTTAGGGATAAATGAAATTGAAGTAGAGATTAAAAAATTAGCAGATTTAATCAAATCTTTTAAAAAAATTCTTAATTCAAAAAAAGAACTATTAAAAGTTATAAGCGAAGAGCTTATGTCTATTAAAGAAAAATTTGCTGTGCCAAGAAGAACTAAGATTATTGACGCTATATTAAACTACGATATCGAAGAAACAATCCAAAAAGAATCAGTAATCATTACTGTAACTCTTCAGGGTTATATAAAAAGAGGCGCTCTAAGTAATGTTAAGCAACAAAAAAGAGGTGGAAAAGGAAAGTCAGGTATCACTACAAGAGATGCTGATTCTGTTATTCAAACTTTATCTGTCAATACTCATACAGCTGTTTTATTCTTTTCAACAGAGGGGCTAGTTTATAAGATTAAAGCATGGAAAATTCCTGAAGGATCAACTACTTCAAAAGGTAAATCATTATTTAATATTTTACCTTTGAAAAGTCACCAATCGATTAGCTCTATAATGCCATTTCCTGAAGATGAAAGTGATTTGAAAAATCTACAAATAGTTTTTGCTACAGCAAAAGGGAAAGTAAGAAAAAATAGTCTTGAAGATTTTTCATCCATTAATGCAGCTGGAAAAATTGCAATGAAACTTGATTCTAGTGATAAAATTGTTGGTGTTGAAATATGCAAAGATGATCAAGATATAATGCTAAGTACAAAAAATGGAAAATGTATTAGATTTGAATCAAAAAAACTTAGAATATTTAAAGGAAGATCTTCAAAAGGAATTAAGGGAATCGAATTAGCTCCTAGTGATGAAATAGTTTCTCTCTCAATTGTAAATCAAAATAAAGGAAAAAAAGATAATAAAGATAAAAATGATGACTCAACAAAACAAGAAAGATTTGTTTTATCAATTACAGAAAATGGTTTTGGAAAGAAAACTTCTCATTTAGATTACAGGGTAACTAATAGAGGTGGTAAGGGTATCATTGGTATAATCAATTCTCCTAGAAATGGCAATATTTGTTCTTCTTTTCCAGTTTTTGAACTAGATGAAATAATGATATCAACAAACAAGGGTAGAGTTATTAGAGTTGCAGTTAAAGAAATAAGAACTGCTGGAAGAAATACTCAAGGTGTAAGAATTATTAAACTATCTGGTGATGAAAAAGTTGTTTCAGCAATAAAAATTGATGATAACTTGGCTTAATGAAAAAAGTCGCCATATATCCTGGCACGTTTGATCCAATAACGTTTGGTCATATTGATGTTATCAAGAAAGCTTTAAAGTTATTTGACAAAGTTGTAGTTGCGGCATCGGATGGAACAAATAAAAATTATCTTTTCAACTCATCTGAGCGTATCGAATTAGTTAAAAAAGCACTTTTTGTTGATTTAAGATTTGATAAAAAAAAAATTGAAATTATTTCTTTTACTTCTTTAACAACAGATTTGTGCAAAAAATATAAGTCAAATATTATTTTAAGAGGTTTAAGAGCTGTTTCTGACTTTGAATATGAATTTCAATTAGCAGGAATGAATAGAAAATTAAATAACAATATAGAAACAATTTTTTTGATGTCCGATGTCGAGAATCAAATAATTTCGTCCAAATTTGTAAAGGAAATTGTACGATTAAAGGGAGATATCAAAAAATTTACTACAAAAAGTACAATAATGTCTTTAAAAGAAAAATATGAATAAATTTTTAACAAAATTCTTAATTTTATTTTTTATACTAACCAACAACTTAATAGCAAAGGAAAATATAATGATTTTAAAACTTAAAGATGGAGATGTTAAAATTGAGCTTTTTGAAGACATAGCCCCAAATCACGTTAAGAGAATTAGGCAACTTGCTGATGAAGGGAAATATGATGGTGTGGTTTTTCACCGTGTGATTGATGGTTTTATGGCCCAAACTGGTGATGTCAAATTTGGTAACTCATCAAGCAAAGAGTTTAATTTAAAGAGAGCTGGAATGGGTGGCTCTGAATTGCCAGATCTTAAAGAAGAGTTTAGTGATCTACCTCACGAAAGAGGAACACTATCTATGGCAAGATCTCAAGATCCAAATAGTGCTAATAGTCAATTTTTTATTTGTTTTAAAGAAGCATCATTTTTAGATAGACAATATACTGTGTTTGGTAAAGTTATTGAAGGTATGGAGCTAGTTGATAAAATTAAAAGAGGTGATGAAAATAATAACGGTTCAGTTTCTGATCCAGATAAGATTATCAGTTTTAAATAATTTCCATAATATAGATGGCATTAAAAAAATTCAAATTTAATGTTATTGAAAATGATAAATTTGCAAGAGCTGGGTTAATTGAAACTCATAGAGGAAATATTCAAACACCAGCTTTTATGCCTGTTGGAACTCAAGCCACAGTTAAAGCCTGTTTAATTGATGATGTTATCAAAACAGGTTCTGAAATAATTTTATCAAATACATATCATTTAATGATTAGACCTGGTGTTGATAGAATAATATCTGCAGGAGGCCTTCATAAATTTATGAATTGTAAGCTTCCTATTCTGACTGACTCAGGTGGCTTTCAAGTCATGTCTCTTTCAAAACTTAATAAAGTGGATAGAAACAAAGGTGCAATTTTTAATTCTCATGTAGATGGTAAAAAATTTGTATTAAGTCCTGAAGAAAGCATAAGGATTCAAAAAGGTTTAAATTCAGACATTGTGATGATAATGGATGAATGTCCTAAAAAACTACTGACCATAATATTATTAACAAATCTATGGAATTATCTATACATTGGGCTGAAAGATCTAAAGTAGCTTTTGGATTAAATCCTCATAAAGCACTTTTTGGAATAGTTCAGGGAGGTTTATTTAAAGACTTAAGAATCAAATCTCTTAATTCACTTACAAAAATTGGCTTTGATGGTTATGCTATTGGTGGTTTAGCTGTTGGAGAGACTCAAAATGAAATGTTTAATGTATTAGATGATATTAAAGAAGAAATGCCCAAAGACAAACCAAGATATCTTATGGGCGTTGGAACTCCTGCCGATATTTTAGGAGCTGTAAAGAGAGGAGTGGATATGTTTGATTGTGTAATGCCTACTAGATCTGGCAGAACGGGGCTAGCCTTCACTTGGAATGGTAGAATAAATATAAAAAATAACAAATTTAAAAATGATAATGATCCATTAGATAAACATTGTGCAAATTTAAGTTTGAATAAGTACTCCAAAAACTATTTAAACCATCTTTTTAATACGAATGAAATTTTAGGCTCAACACTCTTAACACTTCATAACATCAATTTTTATCAAGAATTAATGTCTGCTATTAGAGATAGTATTAAAAAAGGAATATTTGATAACTTTCATGATGAATACATTGATAAGTTGTAATTTAAATATTTGCAATTACTCAAGTTATGGAATAAATAATTGTTTTTTGGTAATAAAATTTATTTAGTATAGATATTTTTTTATTGTTTAAATTTTTAAGTGTAAAGAAATTTAAAAATTTTAAAGAAGACTTAACCAATAGTTTTTTTTTAAAATTTAATAAAAAAAACATCAATCTTAACTTATTTAATTTTTATGTGGGCCCTTAGCTCAGTTGGTAGAGCAATTCCCTTTTAAGGAATGGGTCGATGGTTCGAGTCCATCAGGGCTCACCAGAAAACTTCCATTTAATGACTAAAATAATCCATTTTTTTTACTCTTAAGTATTTTTCAAAAAAGGTGTACGGTGAGTGTACGATTTAGAAATTAGCTATAATGAAAAAATTATTCAATATACTTATTATTTTGTTTATTTTCTCAAGTAGTGTTAATGCAAATGCTGACGCCGTTTTTCCATCAGGACCTGATAGAGGAGCATGTGTATCAACATTTAATAATATCAAATACAAATTTTCTTTAAAAAAGAAAAAATCAAAATGCTTTTATTGGATAAGCCATAATGAGTATTCAGATGTTTATAATAACATAGCAATGGCACTTTATAATAATAAACCAAAAAATAAAGATACTGCGTTATATTTGTTAAAAGGTACCTATTTAGAAGTTTTAATTAAAGAAAATACTTTTGAAACATTATTTCAATTAAATAATTCATCCAAAACAAAATTAAAAAAAACAATTGAAGCTGCAAAAAAAAAAGTAGTTGAGAATAGGAAAAAAGAACTTTTAATAGCTCAAAAAAAAGCCGAAGAAGAGAAAAAGAAAAAAATGGAGCAAGAAAAATTAGCTGCTGAGCAAAAACTTGAAGAAGAAAAGAGAAAATTAGAGGAAGAACGTCTAGCTGCTGAGCAAAAACTTGAAGAAGATAAGAGAAAATTTGAGGAAGAACGGTTGGCTGCTGAGCAAAAACTTGAAGAGGAAAAGAAAAAGCTTGAGGAAGAAAAATTAGCATTACAGAAAGAAATTGAAGAATTAAAGATTAAGAAAGCCGAGAATTTGGAAAAAAACAAAAAAACACCTGAGCAAATTTTAAAAGAAGAAAAAGAAAGATTAAAACAAGAAAAATTGGCTACAAAGCAAATAGCTAAAGAAGAAAAAGAAAGAAAAAAACAGGAATTATTAGCAAGAAAAAAAGAAATTAAAGAGAGAGAAAAAAAAATAAAAGAAGAGAAAATAGCAAAATTAAAGATCAAGGATGAAAAAAGCTTAAACATTGAAAAACATAAACTCTGCATGAAAATGATAGAAGCTTCTTTTTATCAAGATTGGGATAATAAAATTTTTAAAAATAAGATTATTAAAAAAGGTTTAGAAGCAGAACCTGAATTTAAAGAAAATTTAAAAGGGGTAAGAATGATGTTAGTTATGGGTTCTACTAATCCTAAAAAACGAAAAGGCGTATATCATTGGGATGACTTTGCTGGTATGGGTATGCTTTTATTATGTCCACCTGATAGGTTTAATTTAGAGCTTACAGACATTAATTATTAGTAAATTAAATTATTAAGGAAACTATTCACCAAGTAATTCCTCTGTACGGAACTACACATCAAAAAAACTTACACTTTTTAAAAACACTCTAATTTTTCGCACACCTGTTGTGTAATTCCCTTTAACGGTTGTGTAAGTCCTGCTTCGTTGTGTAAATTCCTTTTCGTACACTTTTATTAAAAATTACAAAACTAGAGTGTACGAAGAGTGTACGGTTTTATAATTTTGATTTTACGTATCTCTTAACTTTTAATCACCTCATACGAACGTTAAATGAAGGTTTTTTCTTTTAAAATGTAAATTATATTGTTGTGTAACTTTCTTTTAAGGAATGGGTCGATGGTTCGAGTCCATCAGGGCTCACCAAAAAATAATTTTAATAATTTTTAAATAAAAAATTTCATTATAAAAAAGACCATTTTAAATATGGTTATAAAGAGCCAATTTTTTCCTTTTTACCGAGTATAGGAATATCTGAAGTTATAAGACTTTCTAATAAATTTTCAATTTTATGGCAAGACAATTTTTTAATATCATCTTTAAATAAAAAAACTTTGTACCGTGTTAAATTTGATGAAAATTATAATAAAATTATTTATCTAGAAGAAATTTTTATAGGAGACCGTATAAGAGATATATTATATTTTGAAAAACAAAACACTATTTTATTATCACTTGAATTGAGTGGAGACATTTTAGTTCTTAAAAATAAAATAAAATAAAATATAATTATTTATTATATTTGAAATGATAACTTTTTTAGCCAAGTGTTATTGGTGGGTAATCTAAAATTATCGTATTTTCCCATTCAGTTAAGTTTTTAATTCTTGTGTCAGATGATGGATGAGTGCTCATAAATTGAGGTGGCTCTTTGCCTTTGTTTGCTTCTTTCATTCTCTCCCATAATTTTTTTGTTTCACGTATATCAAAACCTGACAATGATGCAAAAATCATCCCTAAATAGTCTGCCTCACTCTCCTGTGTTCTGGAAAAGGGATTCATGATTCCTATTTGAGAAAGTAGCCCTACAGTATTCATTCCAGTAGCTTGATTTATTTGCCCAAGCTTTCCTCCAGAAAAAATATCAATTAACGAAGTACTAGTTTGTAAAAGCACACCTCTACTTGCTCTTTCGATGGAGTGTTTAGCAACAGCATGTGCAATTTCATGACCCATTACTGACGCTAAGCCATTTGTATTTTTAGTAACTTCTAAAATTCCAGTGTAGATAGCTATTTTCCCTCCCGGCATACACCAGGCATTTTTAACTTTCTTGTTTTCTATTAATATATATTCCCAGTCAAAATTAGTAGTTGGGTCATCAATACCAGTTTTATTAAAATATTCAGAAATTGACACCTCCATTCTTTTTCCAATATCTTTAATTTGATTAAGTGACTCAATATCCTCACTCATCTTTTCTTTTTTTTTAACTTTTTCATAGATTTGTGCAGCTTGAGCATTTAATTTAGACTTTGGTATAATCTTTAATTGTCTTCTATCTGTAATAGGTGCTGTAGAGCATCCATTAATCACAACACCACAACAACCACATCCAATATAATTTAAAAATTTTCTTCTATTCATTTTAATAAATTTTTGATATTTATATGATTACAAATTTATATGAATTTAAACAATAAAATTTTATTAATTCTTTTTATTATAGCAATTTCATTTGTTATCTACTCCAGTTACCAATAGATTATATGTCAAAAAAAAAAAAAAATCATTTCCATTAAGATTGAGAAACTATTTCTTTACTGGAGTTATAGTTCTTATACCCATAGGGTTTACACTTTACTTAAGCAAATTCTTAATTAATTTTTCAACTAGATTAGTTCCTTCAGGATTAAATCCAAACACATACCTACCTTATGCTATTCCAGGTATAGAAATTATTTTAACACTTATTTTCATTACAATCATTGGTGGTCTTTCATTATCTTTTATAGGTAAAAAATTTTTAGAAATAATTGATGATTTATTTAAAAGAATACCCATACTTAGGACTATCTATTCAGCAATTGGTCAGATGACTGATTCTTTTAGAAATCAAAATAGTAATAAAAAAAGTGTAGTATTGGTTGAGTATCCGAGAAAGGGTTCTTGGGCAGTAGGATTTGCTACAAAAGAAAACACAGGTGAAATCAAATCTAAAACAAATCAAGTTCTTATAAATGTTTTTGTTCCAACAACACCAAACCCTACGAGTGGTTTTTTATTAATGATTCCTAAAGATGATTTGATATATTTAGATATGAGTTTTGAGGAAGCGTCTAAATTTATAGTTTCCGCAGGTACTTCAACACCAAGAAGTTAAACCATGTCATTAATTATATCTGCTTGATCATACAATTTTAGTAATGCATTATATTTATTAATATTTGTATTTTCTAATTCAATCTTTTTAATTTCTTTTTCAGCCATTAAAAAAAGGTCTTCATTTTGAATAGGGTCTGCCAATCTATAATTTTTAACACCACTTTGTTTAAAACCAAGCAAATCTCCAAAACCCCTTAACTTCATATCTTCTTCAGATATTTCAAATCCATCATTTGAATTCTTTAAAATATTAATTCTTTTTTTAGCATTAACACTTAAGTTAGATTTAAATACCAGTATACAGCTAGCTTGTTTATTACCCCGGCCAACCCTTCCTCTTAATTGATGAAGTTGAGATAGTCCAAATTTATTAGCGTTCTCTATTATGATTACATTTGCATTAGGAAAGTCGATACCCACCTCTATAATCGTTGTAGAAACTAAAATTGAATATTCTTTATTTAAGAATTTATTTAATATTATTTCTTTTTCTTCATTGTTAATTTTACCATGTAACAGAGCAACTTTATTTGGGAAAATTTTATTCAAATAATCATATTTAGTAACAGATGATTGATGGTCTAACTTTTTAGATTCTTCAATTAATGGACAAACCCAAAATACCTGGTTTCCTTCTTTTATTTCTTTTTTTACAAAATTAATAATGTCATCTATTTTACTTTCTAATTTACTGTAAGTTTTGACTTCTTTTCTATGGCTTGGTTTTTCTTTAATAATAGAAATATCCATATCCCCATATACAGACATAGTTAAAGTTCTAGGTATCGGTGTGGCTGACATTAAAAGAATGTCACAATTGTCACCACCCTTATCTGATAATAATTTTCTTTGTCTTACACCAAATTTGTGCTGTTCATCAATAATAATATAGCCAAGATTTGCAAAAATTATTTTCTTTTGGAATATTGCATGAGTACCAAAAACCATATTAACTTTATTATCATTTAGTTCTTTAACAATTCTTTTTTTTTCAGCATTCTCACTTTTACTTGAAAGCAATTCAATGCAAATATCTTTAGGAAACAATTTCTTTGCTAATACGTAGTGTTGTCTAGCTAATATTTCTGTTGGGGCCATCAATGCTACTTGAAACCCTGAATTAATAACACTTAAGGAGCTAATTAAAGCAACAATAGTTTTTCCACTTCCTACATCTCCCTGCAAAAGTCTAAACATTTTACTTTTAGAGCTTAGATCTTTATTAATATCATTTAATGATTTATTTTGATCATTCGTAAGATTAAAATTTAACTTGTCAATGATATTATTATGAGCCTTCTTAGTAAATTTTTTTGAATCTTTTTTAATTTTTTTAATTTTTTTTCTAATTTCAGAATTAACTAAAAATGATGCTAGTATCTCATCATACGCAAGTCTTTTATAGAAGCTTGATTTATAATTTTCAATATTTGTAGGATCATGTAATTTAACTATAGAGTCGTTCCAGCTTTCATTGTTAAAAAATTTTAATACATCCTCATCATGCCATTCCGTTAATACTGGTAAATTTTTTAAAATTTGATTAATAATATTATTATAAGTTTTTTCAGTAATACCTTCTGTTAAAGAATATTTATTATCTATAGTTTCTACTAATGAACTATCTTGTGAAATATAAGTTGGATTTGTAATTTGATATCGTCCTTTATAGTTGCCAATCTTTCCACTAATTGTTATCTCTTTATTTAATGGTAAAATCTTTCTTATATACCCCTCATGACTATTAAAAAAAATGCAATCGATTTTTCCTGTTTGGTCGTGACAATTAACTTTATTAGGTAAATTTCTAACTCTTGGAAACTGATATTTTACTGGAACAATTCGGATAGTTTGTGTCACGCCTATTTGAAGATCACAAATTTTACTCACTAACGTTCTATCAGTATATGATTTTGGTAATCTCCATAGTAGATCAAAAATATTATTGACCTTTTTCTTCTTTAAAATTTCCATGGTTTTTTTACCTACACCATTTAATTTTGTAAGGTCAGCTAATAAATAATCATAATTATTTATATTTTTCATGTTAAATAGAATATATAAAAAATTTATGATCATTAATATAAAGGAATTAAAAAATAAAATAATTTATCGCGCTAACTATAGAGGCACAAAGGAAATGGATAAATTATTAGGCTCATTTACCAAAATATACATCAATCAATTAGATGATAATGAACTACTTCTTCTATGCAATTTGTTAGATCATGATGATGAAAACCTCTATAAATTAAACCAAGGTCTGGAAATGTCAATCAAGATTGAAAAAAATAAAGTTACTGAACTATTTAAAGTATACGAATATGAAAATAAATAATGGCGGAGAGACTGAGATTCGAACTCAGGAAAGAGTTGCCCCTTTGCCGGTTTTCAAGACCGGTGCATTCAACCGCTCTGCCATCTCTCCGTAGCAAGGTTTTATTATTATAAAATTTTAATTCAACAATTAAATTGAAAAATTAATCATATAATGAATTAATACCTTAAATATTAATATAATGAAAAATCAAAACTTCAATAAAGGTATAACTTTAACAGCTTTGGGATCTTTTTGGTGGGGCGTAATAGGAGTTATCTATTTTAAATACATATCATTTGTTGGGCCTATTGAGGTCGTTATACATCGGTGTGTATGGACATCTGTTGTATTAATTATATCTACTTTCTATTTTTCCAAATGGAATATTTTTTTTGAGATCATTTCTAATAAAAAAAAACTAATTTGGTTATTTTTTTCTGGCTTTTTAATATTTATTAATTGGGCTACCTGGATATATGCGGTAGGGACCGAAAGGATTATTGATGCAAGTTTTGGATATTTCATAATGCCTATTTTAAGTGTTTTCTTGGGTTATATTTTTTATGGAGAAAAAATTAATAAAAAAAGAGGACTTTCAATTGTATTGGTCTTAATTTCAATATTATTTCTTCTGTTCTTAAATTTTGATGGAATCCCTTGGGTTGGAATAATTGTTGCACTTAGCTGGGGTTTTTATAATTTATTAAGAAAAAAAATTAATGTTGATACTGATGTTGGTTTATTAGTCGAAAGTCTTTTCATTTTTCCTTTTGCTTTGATTTCTTTTTTTTTAATTTTTCAAAATAATCTAAATGATTTCAGTTTATCCAACCCACCCTTAATGTTAATACTTATGTTAGCAGGCCCAATGACTGTTATACCTCTTTTTATGTATGTAAGAGGTGTTGAGTTGTGTGGTCTTGGTCCTACTGGAATGATATTCTATATAACTCCAACTTTTCAATTTTTACTTGGTTTTTTTTATTATAATGAACCTTTTTCATTTGAAAAGTCATTAAGTTTCATTTTAATATGGATTGCTGTAGTTATTTATTTAAAAGATTTATATGAAAAAAATTAATTTTTTTATAACATTATTCCTACTTCTTTCTATTGAAGCACCAAGAGCAATTGATAAATCATTTGATGAATGGCTTAAGAATTTTAAAACTTATGCATTAGAAAATAATATTTCTGAAACAACATTTGATATAGCAATGTCTGATGTAGTTTTTTTACCTAAAGTTATAAAATATGATCGTTTTCAACCAGAATTTTATGAAGATACAAAAACCTATATATCAAAAAGATCATCTAACCTTAAAGTTAAACAGGGAACTAAACTGTATAAATCAAATGAAATTTTTATTAACGTAATTGACAAAAAATTTTCAGTTGAAAAGAGTTTACTGCTAGCCTTAATGGGAATTGAAACAAATTTTGGAACATATGTAGGTAAAATGGATATCTTATCATCATTAGCTACACTAAGTTTTGATGAAAGAAGGTCAGAATTTTTTACAAAAGAGCTCATTACCTTACTTCAACTAGTTGAGACTAAAAAAATTGACCATAATATTTTATATGGATCGTGGGCGGGTGCATTTGGTAATTTTCAATTTATGCCTTCTACTATTGAACGTTATGCAATTGATTATGATAAAAATAAAATAATTGAACTTAAATCTACAAAAGACTCTTTTGCATCAGCTGCTAATTATATTAACAAAATTGGTTGGAAGAAAAATCAACCATGTTTTATTAGGGTTAAATTAACTAAAAATGTTCCAAAAGATTTATTAAATACATCTGCCAAAAAACTACATAGTAAAAATAAATTTGGAAACTTAAAAAATTTTATTAAAAATAAAAATGATTTTACAATAAATGATGATTTAATCGGATCCATCATTACGCCAGACAAAGATATAATTCCTAACTCTGAAAATTTAGAACCTGCTTATATAGTTTTTGAAAATTATGAAAAGATACTTCAGTGGAATAGATCTTTAAGGTTTGGTTTAGCTGTATGTACACTAAAGGATAAGTTTGAAAATGTTTTATAAAAATTTACTAATTTTTACTTTTTTTTTGCTTATAACTAATTGCACAACAGGAAATTTAGTTACAAATAAACCTACTATTACTATTATTAATGGTTACACAAACAAAGGCTTTGCTTTAATTTATAACAAAAATCTCTATCAAAAAAAAATTATAAATAGAAAAATCGAGGAACGAAGCTTAATTATATTTCAAAAAAATTTAAAAAATAATACACAAGTCAAAATTACTAATATTCTGAATAATAAATCATTAATAGCTACAGTAGGAAGGAAAACTAATTACCCTTCATTTAATAATGCCGTATTGTCTACACGGATAGCGGATGAGTTAGATCTAGATATAAACCAGCCCTATGTTGAGATTATAGAAATACTTGAAAATTCAATTTTTATTGCCAAAAAAGCAAAGACTTATGAGGAAGAAAAAAATGTTGCCGTTAAAGCGCCAGTGAATAATATTAGTATTAATGATTTGAATGTTGATAAAAATAATAATGAAAAAAAAACAAATATAGATTTTTCCTATTCTATAAAAATTGCAGATTTTTTCTTTCATAATACTGCACTAGTGATGTTGAATAGAATCAGGATTGAGAGTCCAATTAAAAATCCTAAAATAAAAAAAATTACTGATACTAAATATAGAGTTTACTTAGGTCCTTTTGACAACATTATCTCTCTACAAAAATCATTTAATGATATAAGCATACTTGAGTTTGAAAACATCGAAATTATAAAAAATGATTAAAATAAAATTTTTAACACTTATAATAACACTTCTTTTAACATTTAGCTCCAATGCTGCGTTTGATATAAAAGCAAGAACTGCAATATTGCAAGATTATCTTTCAGGAGAAATATTATATGAGAAGGATCCTGATAAATCGATATACCCTGCCTCTATGACAAAAATTATGACCGCTATAATTGCGTTTGATTTGATAAAAAGTGGTGATCTAAATTTAGATGAAAAATTTTTGGTTTCTGAAAATGCTTGGAGATTATCTTCAGCTGGTTATTCTTCTATGTTTATAATGGTTGGTGACGAAGTGAGTGTCGAAAATTTACTCAAAGGAATAATAGTTGCCTCTGGTAACGATGCATGTGTTGCTTTAGCTGAAGGTATAGCAGGCACAGAAGAAGAATTTGCTATTATGATGACCGCAAAAGCAAAAGAAATAGGCATGGAAAATACAAATTTTGCTAATTCATCGGGAATAAATAATACTGAAAATATTTCTACAGTTAAAGATATTATGATTATGTCTAATTATCTTATTAAAGAATTTCCTGTGGAGTATAAATTTTTTTCTGAAAAAGAATTTACTTGGGATAGAACTGGTGGCGATCCCATTACTCAAGGTAATAGAAATCCACTTTTATACAAAAACTTTGGTGTTGATGGTATTAAAACAGGCTATTTAGCAGTTGAAAAATACTCGTTAGCCTCTTCTGTTTATAGGAATGGAAGAAGACTAATAGCTGTTGCAAGTGGTTTTGACTCAAAAAAAGATAGATCGAAAGAAAGTGCTAAACTTTTAACGTGGGGTTTAACTAATTTTGATTTAATTGAAATTGCAAAAACAAATGTTCCAATAGATGAAGTGGAAGTTTGGTTAGGTAAAAAAAAAACAATTGGAGTATATGTAAAAACTGATATTTATAAAACAATTCCAAAAGCACGTAAAAAATATATGAAAGTTTCAATTACTTATAATGGTCCAATTCCTGCACCTATTAAAAAAGACGAAATTTTAGGTGTGTTAAAAGTTTCTTATAAAGATAAACTCATAGAAAAATATGACTTATACGCCATTGATAATGTTAAAAAATTAAATGTTTTTTCTAGATTAATGAAATCAATTAATTTTTTGATTTGGGGTGATGTCTAGAAAATTAATTATAGTCTTTGAAGGTATAGAAGGGACTGGAAAATCCCATCATATAAATAAAGTAGCAAAATATCTAAGATCAAAGAAGAAAGATTTTATTCAAATAAGAGAGCCAGGTGGAAGTAAAAACTCAGAGAAAATAAGAAAACTTATTTTAGATAATAAATCCTCTTTTAATAATTACACAGACTTATTGTTATACTTATCTGCAAGAAGTGAAAATATAGAGATAATAAAAACAAATATTGGAAAAAAAATCATATTAATTGATAGATTTACCGACTCAACTATAGCTTATCAACATTATGGAATGGGAGTAAATCTCAAATTTATTAAAAATATTAATAATTTCTTGTTAAAAAATATAAATATTGATTTTACTTTTTTAAATACTGTTAATAAAAAAAATATGAAAGATAGGTTGATGAATAGAAAAATATTAAACAGATATGATAAATTTGATTATATTTTCTATAGTAAAGTACAAAATGGGTTTTTAAAAATTTTAAAAAAAAATCCAAAAAAATATATGCAGATAGATTCTAACTTAAATATTAAATATAATGAAAAAATTATATTAAATAAAATTGATGATTTGATTTAAATATGAATTTAAAACCTTCAGAGAATATAAATTTATATGGAATGAATAATTTTTTTAATGAAATAAAAAAACTTTATGATGAAAAAAAAATGCCTAATAAGATTTTATTATCAGGGAAAAAAGGGTTGGGTAAATCAACTTTAGCTTATCATATTATAAATTATATTTTATCTTCAAACGAAGAATATAAATACGATTCATTAAATTTTTTGATTAATAATGAAAATAAATCTTTTAGATTATTAAAAAACAACTCACATCCAAATTTTTATTTGATTGATTTATTAAATGATAAAAAGAATATTGACGTCTCTCAAATTAGAAAAATGATCTCTTATACTAATAAATCTACATTTAATAATATGGCTAGATTTATATTGATTGATAATATTGAAAATCTTAATAAAAGCTCAGTTAATGCGTTACTTAAAATTATTGAAGAACCTAACGAAAATATTTTTTTTATTTTAGTTAATAATTCTGAGAAATTTATTTTACCTACTTTGAAATCTAGATGCTTAACTTTCAAAATTAATCTTACTTTCAATCAATCAATACATGTATCAAATCAAATATTGAACGATGATATATTTCAGCTAATAAATCCTGATTTAATCAGTTATTACAACTCCCCAGGTGAAATTATTGATTTGATTAATTTTTCTAAGGATAAAGATATAAACCTTAGAGATTATACATTGGTTAATTTTATAAACTTTTTAATTGATAATGCTTTGTATAAAAAAGATAAATTTGTAAAAAATATGTTAATTAACTTTATTGAGTTATTTTTTTTAAAAGAGTACAAATTAACTAATATAAAAAAAACATTACTAAGTCTTTACTATAATTTTAATAGAAGAATTCACAATACAGAAAAATTCAACCTTGATGAAGAAAGTTTATTTTTAGAATTCAAATCAAAACTATTAAATGGATAAAAATTTTTATATAACAACCCCAATATATTATCCTTCAGCAAAACCTCACATGGGTCATGCTTACTCTAGTATAATTGCTGACTTTTTTGCTAGATTTAAGCGTATTGATGGTTTTGACGTACATTTTTTAACCGGAACTGACGAACATGGGCTAAAAATTCAACGTGCTGCTGAAACTAAAAATATTGAACCGTTAAATTTTTGTGATCAAATTAGTCAAACCTTTAGAGATCTTTCTAAAACATTAAATTTATCTAACACAGATTTTATCAGAACAACCGAAGACAGGCATAAAAAAACTGTACAGTATTTATGGTCAGAACTTGAAAAAAATAATGACATTTACCTTTCAAAATACTCAGGATGGTATTCAGTATCTGATGAAGCATTCTATGGTGAGGATGAAATAATCAATAAAGATGAAATTAAGATTGCTGAAGTCTCAGGATCTCCTGTTGAATGGATTGAGGAAGAGTCTTATTTTTTTAGATTATCAAAGTGGGAAAATGATCTTTTAAACTATTATGAAAAAAATCCTGATTTTATTTCACCAAAATCAAGAAAAAATGAGGTAGTTAGTTTTGTGAAAGGTGGCTTGAAAGATTTATCCATTAGTAGAAAAGCATTTTCATGGGGAATTAAAGTACCCAACAACCCTGAGCATGTTATTTATGTGTGGTTAGATGCTTTAACAAACTATATTAGTGCTCTCAATTACCCCGATACAAATGACAAATTGTTTAAAAAATTTTGGCCTGCATCTCTTCATTTAATAGGAAAAGATATTCTAAGGTTTCATGCTGTTTATTGGCCTGCTTTTTTAATGGCAGCAAAAATCCCTTTACCAGAGAAAGTTTATGGACATGGTTGGATTTTGTCTGGTGAAGAAAAAATGTCAAAATCAAAAGGAAATATTTTGGACCCACTAGATATAATTGACATTTATGGTCTAGATCCTTTGAGATACTATTTAATTAAAGAAGTATCTTTTGGTAATGATGGAAATATATCTCAAGATAAATTAGAGGATTGTATAAATAGTGATTTAGCAAATAATTATGGTAATTTGTGTCAAAGAGTTACTGCATTTGCAGAAAAAAATTGTTCATTAAAAGTACCTGAGATTAAAAACTTTAATGAAGAAGATCTTATAATTTTAGATAAATTTACAAAAAATCTTCCCATAATAAGAGAAGAAATTGACAAACAAAATGTTAATTTTTATATAAACTTTATAGTAAATGCTTTATTTGAAGCAAATAAATATTTTAATGATCAAGAACCTTGGAAAAAAAAGGATGATAAAGATAGGCTAAATACTATTGTCTATACATCTTTAGAGTTAATTAGAAAAATTTCTTTTATGCTTTATCCTATAATTCCAGATACTATTGAAAAAGTTTTGAAAATTTTTAATCTTAATCCTTTAGATATAAAAATTGAGTCTATAGCCATACACAAAAATTTAATACCAGGGGATAATTTAAAACGAATTGATATCTTATTTAAAAAAATAGAAAAAGATAATGATTGATTCACATTGCCATTTAGATCATTCACCTCTGATAGAGAATCTTCTTGATGTTGTAAAAAGATCAAGAAAAATTGGAATTACAAAGCTATTAACAATTTGTACAACACTTGAAAGTTTTGAAAAAATTAAAACTATAGTTGAGCAAGATGAAATAATTTTTGGTACGTATGGAATACACCCTCATGAAACTGAGAAGAATCAAGTTGATAAAGAAACAATTATTAGATCTGTTAAAGAAAATAATAAGATTATTGGTATAGGTGAAACTGGTTTAGATTTTTTTTATAATCATAGCAACAGAGACAAGCAAATAAGTAGTTTTAAGCATCATATCGAAGCTTCTATCGAGCTTAATAAGCCTATAATTATTCACTCCAGAAATGCCGAAAAAGAAACCTTTGAGATTCTTAATTCATATAAAAATGCTAATTTAAAAATTTTGATGCACTGTTTTACTGGATCACTTGAGTTTTCAAAAAAACTTCTATCACTTAATGCTTTTTTTTCTGCAAGCGGAATAATTACCTTTAAAAATAGTACAGAACTTCAACATACTTTTAAAATGTTACCACTGGAAAAACTTCTTATTGAAACAGATAGTCCTTTTCTAGCACCTATACCTATGAGAGGTAAAAAAAATGAACCATCATTTATTAAGTATACTTTATCTGTCTTGGCTAAATTAAAAGGTTTAGATGATAATGATATGTCTCAAATTACAACAGACAATTTTAATAATTTATTTTTTAAATGAATATAAAATTTACACTTTTAGGAACTGGTAGCTCAATGGGCGTGCCAAGACCAGATGGATATTTTGGAAATTGTGATCCAAGTAATAAAAAAAATCATAGAACTAGATGTTCTGCATTAATTTCTTTCAATAAAAAAAATACATTAATTGATACTAGTCCCGATTTAAGAAATCAATTATTGTCTGAAAAGATAACAACAATAGATAGTGTTTTATATACACATTTTCATGCTGACCAAACTCACGGTATCAACGATCTAAGAATATTTTATTTAAAAAATAAAAATAAGATACCTGTTTATTGTGACAACCTAACATCTAGATATTTAAATAATAATTTCTCATATTGTTTTGTAAATAAATATGATTATCCAGCTATATTAAAACTTAGGACTTTAAAAAAAACTTTTTATTTAAGTAGTTTAAAACGTAATATTAAGATTAGGGCGATACCAGTAAAACATGGTTTAATTGACTCAATAGCTTATATTATAAATGATAAACTTGCATATGCTAGTGATGCAAACAAATTTTATGAAAAAGATATTAGGTATTTTAAAAATCTAAAATATTTAATTATAGACTGTTTAAGATATAATAAGCATCCTTCACATTTTTGTTTAGAAGAGGTGTTTAAAATTCACTCAAATTTAAAACCCAAAAAAACTATTTTAACAAATTTACATTCAGATCTTGACTATAAAAAACTCTTGAAAATACTACCTAATAATATAATACCAGGCTACGATGGCTTAAGTGTAAATATTTAATATGAAAAAAAATACAATTGTTGTTACTGGTGGTGCTGGTTTCGTTGGTTCAAACCTTATTTCCTTACTTATCAATAAAACTAAATTTAATATCATAAGTATAGACAATTATTCATCAGGTTTTAAAAGAAACCATATTAAAAATGTTAGAGTTAAATACTTAAAATCTGACACTAAACATATAGCAAAATTATTAAAGAAGCCAAAAATAATAAATTCTATATTTCATTTTGGGGAATTTGCTCGTATTTACCAAAGTTTTATTAATATGAATGATTGTATTGACTCAAATACAATTGGCTCAAATGCGGTATTTAATTATTGTTTAAGTAATAAGATAAAACTTATTTATTCAGCTACTTCAGCTACATTGGGTAATAAGGGTGATGACAAAAATCTCTCACCTTATGCATTCACAAAGGCAAAAAATTTAGAATTACTTGAAAATTTAAAAAAATGGTTCAATTTTAAATTCGAAATAATTTATTTCTATAATGTTTATGGTCCAAATCAAATCTGCACCGGTAAAATGTCAACTGTAATTGGAATCTTTGAAGATTGTTATAAAAATAAGAAAATATTAAATGTTGTCAAACCAGGCACTCAATCAAGAAGGTTTACACATATTTTAGATACTGTTGAAATTTGTTATTTGGCATGGAAAAATAATAAATGTAGACATTATAGTATCTCTAATCGTAAGAGTTATACAATTATGCAGGTGGCTAAAATGTTTGGTTCTAGAATAAAATTGACAAAAAAAAGACCTGGTGAAAGATACGCTTCAGCACTATCGAGTGTTAATTTGAATAATAAGGTCTTTAAATATTTTGGTAATATAAATTTAAAGGATTATATATCAAAAATTATTAATTAATTTTTATAAAATTTTTTCTATTTTTTTAATTATCTTTTTTGAAGTTGGATTTATGAAGGAATTAAATGTATCTTCAATTTTTCCATCTTTATTAATTAAAATTTTATGAAAGTTCCATTTTGGTATAGTTGATGATCCATAATTTTTATTTGCCCATTGATAAATATCATGAGCATTTGGACCTTTAACATCTACTTTGTCAGTTATTGGGAATGTAATATTAAAATTTGTTTCACAAAAATCTTTAATTTCTTTATTAGTGCCTTGCTCTTGGTTGCCAAATTGATTTGAAGGCACAGCAATAACAGAAAATCCTCTATCTTTATAATTATCAAATAGTGTTTGAAGATCGGCATATTGTTTTGTAAAACCGCATTTACTAGCAACATTTACTAATAGAATGGTTCTACCTTTATATCTGTTTAAATCTATTGTTTCATTATTTATATCTTTGATACTTAAGTCAAAAAAAAGTTTTTCATAATTAGCACTAACTTTTTGAAATATTGAAAACATAAATAAAGTAATTAAAATTAATATATAATTTTTATAGTACATGAATTATTTTTTTGATGTAAGTAATAGTATAAAGTACCCAAATATAGTTGACAATAATGATCCTGCTAATACTCCAATTTTAACACCATCTATGTATTGTATATTTTCGACAAATGCTAAATTTCCAACAAATAAACTCATTGTAAAACCAATTCCAGTTAAGATTGACACTCCATATAAACTTAGCCAGCTGGAATTATCAGGCATTTGTGCGAAGCCAATTCTCACTGCAACATAGGAAAAGATCATAACACCCACTTGTTTACCTAGAAATAATCCAAGAAGTATACCTAGAGGAACTGGTTGTAATAAAGACATTACAGATAAACCCTCCAATGAAACTCCTGCATTAGCAAATGCAAATATTGGCATTATCAAAAAAGCCACATACGGGCTTATTGCATGTTCAAGTTTAATTAACAAAGAAAAGTCTCTTTCTTTAGATCTATGAGGTATTGTTGATGCTAAAAGCACACCAGCAATTGTTGCGTGGATACCTGACTTATATGTAAAGTACCACATAAATGAACCAATTATTAAGTAGGGTAAAAATTTTTTAACTCCATATTTATTTAAAATAAGTAAAAATATATAAGAGATTAAGATTAAGCTTAAATAGCTTATACTTAGATCGCCTGAGTAGAAAAAAGCAATAATAAGAATTGCACCGAGGTCATCAATAATAGCTAGTGCTGTTAAAAAAATTTTTAAAGAGATGGGAACTCTAGAACCAAGAAGTGATAAAATTCCTAAAGAAAATGCTATATCTGTTGCAGATGGAATAGCCCAGCCGTTTAATGTTTCTGTGCTTCCAAAATTTATACCAACATAAACCAGGGCAGGGATTAACATGCCACCAACAGCTCCAATTATTGGTAGTAATGCTTTTTTTAAATTCGATAATTCACCTTGAATAAATTCTCTTTTAATTTCTAAAGTAACAAAAAAGAAAAAAATAGCCATTAGTAAGTCGTTAATCCAGTGATGAACAGAGAGTTTTAATCCAAAATCATTTATACCAATAAATAAATATTGTTCTAATGTGCTAAAATATAAAGTACTAAAACTAGAGTTACTGACTACCAAGGCTATAATAGCTGCTATTAATAAAACTAAACCACTTGCAGCTTCTAATTTAAAGAACCATTTAAAAGGTTTTGATAAATTTCTAATCATAAAATTAAATTAAATCTTTTATAAATAAATTAATATCATTAATGGTTTCATATAAATTATAAAGGATAAACTCTATATTTGGAAAAACTTTACTAATAGGGGCTTGAAAGGTATCAATGATAATAATTAATGCTATAAAAGAGATTATGAAAACAAAGATTAAATTCAATATATTAAAATTTTTTTTATTTATAGATGTTTTTAATTGAAAGCTACTGTTTACATTTTGATTAGTTGTATTTTTTTCTGTAAGAAAATCTTCTTTAATATCTGTGTCTAAAGTTTCATCATTATTTGTGCTTAAATTCATTTCAGTTTCAGATATATCTTTAAATAACACTGTACTAGCTGATTGTTTATTACTTTTAACTGATGAAATAGGCTCATTTTTAATTATCTTTTTAAAAAACCATTTATGACTACAGCCATTACACTGAAGCAACCTACCCTCATCAGGTATGAGCTTTGAATCTAGGTCAAATTTTTTGTCACAGTTAATACAAGTAATGATCATTATTCTTGTATACCTGATTCTTCCAAAAAAGACTTATTTTAGATGTTCTTTATTCTTTGAAATTAGCAATATCTAATGTATTAGTACCTCAATCGGGGCGTAGCGCAGCCTGGTAGCGCATCTGGTTTGGGACCAGAGGGTCGCAGGTTCAAATCCTGCCGCCCCGACCAATATTATGAATAAAGCAAAAATTTATATACCAACAAAGAACTCAATGCAGTCTGGTCTTGGTAAAGCAGACAAATGGATTATCAAATTTGAAGTTGAAAATACTGGCATTAATCCTTTAATGGGTTGGGAAACTAGCTCTAATACTCTTTCAGAATTAAATTTAGAATTTACAACTAAAGAATTAGCAATAGAATATGCAAAAAAAAACAAAATTGACTTTGAAATAATTGAACCTCAAAAGAGAAAAACTATTAAAAAGTCATATGCAGATAATTTTCTAAAATAATAATGTTTAAATTTTTTACTCAAAAAAAATGGCAATTATGGGCTTGGTTAGGGTCATTTGTAATTTTATCCTCATTGTGGGTTCAAGTAAAAATCGATGTTGAAATAAATGAATGGTTTGGTCAATTTTATGACATGATTCAAAAAGCTCTTGCTGCTCCTAATGCAATTACAATTGATGAGTACTGGGCTAGTTTAGCTTCATTTATTACACTGGCAGGAATGTATATTGCTCTTTATGTTGCAATAAGTTTTTTTACAGCGCATTTTTTATTTAGATGGAGAACTGCAATGGTGGAGTGGTATCACTCAGTTTATGATAAAGCTCGAAAAATAGAAGGTGCTTCTCAAAGAGTTCAAGAGGATACAATCAAATTTACACGTATTATGGAATCTCTAGGCACAAGTTTCATAGAGTCTGTTATGGTGTTGATACAGTTTGTTCCCATTCTACTAGGACTTTCTGTTGGTATACCAATTTTCTTTTTTGGTGATTGGCAATATGGATTAATAACAGGTGCATTGCTTTGGACATTAGGTGGTACAGCTTTTTTGATAGGACTTGGTTGGATATTACGTTTAGTTGGTGTTGAATATGACCTTCAAAAAAAAGAAGCTGCTTATAGAAAAATACTAGTAGTAGCAGAAGATGATAACAATGTTAGACCCAAAACAATAAATGAGTTATTTGATAATGTTCGTTCAATACATTTTTTAAGCTATATACGTTATTTATATTTTAATGTTGGTCGTATGGCTTATTTACAGGCCAATGTTTTATCAGCTTATGTTTTTTTAGCTCCAGCAATTGTTGCTGGCGTTGTAACATTAGGTGTTATGCAACAAATAATAAGAGCCTTTGGAAGAGTAGAAGGTTCTATGCAATACTTATTAAAAGCCTGGCCTACCATTATAGAATTAGCAAGTGTTTATAAACGTCTAAGAGAATTTGAAAATGTGATAAATTCTACTGAGTCAATAGACGAAAAAATTTAATGGCTATTAATAAAAAATATGTTGACCTAATTTTAAATGTTTCTGAAAAAGCAGCTTTAGCATCATCTTATTTAGTTGGAAAAAAAGACAAAATTGCAGCAGATCAGGCAGCTGTTGATGCAATGCGGTCTGAATTAAATAAAATAGATATGAATGGTGAAGTTGTTATTGGTGAAGGTTCGCTGGATGAGGCACCAATGCTTTACACGGGTGAAAAACTTGGAAATAAAAATGGACCATATTTTGATATAGCTGTCGACCCCTTAGAGGGAACAAATTTTGCAGCAAACAATCTACCTGGTGCTACATCAGTTATTGCAATTGCTGAAAAAGGAAATCTTTTTAATGCACCAGAAACTTATATGAATAAAATTGCCACTAGAAAAATTGAAAAAGGGTTAATTGATTTAGATTTTACTTTAAAAAGAATCTTTCTAACCTTTCTGAATTTTTAAATAAGGATATTTCCTCACTTACTGCATGTGTAATGGATAGACCAAGACATAAAAAAATAATTGACGAACTTAAACAACTGAATGTTAAGATTAAACTTATTACTGATGGTGATGTTCTTGGTGCTTTGTATGTTACAGATCCAAAATATAATGTTGATATATTTTTAGGTATAGGAGGTGGTCCAGAAGGTGTTTTAGCGGCATCAGCTCTTGATGCCTTTGACTGCCATTTTCAAGGAAGATTTATATTTGATAAGAACAAAGACATTAATGATGCAAAAGCAATGGGTATAAATGATTTAAATAAAAAATATGAATTAAATGAAATTATAAAAGGGGACTCTATATTTTGCTCTACTGGTATTACGACAAGTGAGATGCTAACTGGAGTGGAGATTAATAATAACAAATATACTACTGAAACACTAGTTACACATAAAAGTTTAAAATTTAAAGAAACTATAAAAAGAACAAATCTTATTGAAGAATGATTTCTGTTTCAGGTAAGAAGTGGGAACAAAAAAAAATTAATCAAAACTTAATCGATAAATTAAAACAAGATTTTAATTTTAGTGACATTTTATCGAGACTAATTATTTCAAGAAAGTTTGAAGATGATGAAATTGCAACAATCAACACAGATTTAGATTTAAACAACGTTTTTTTAAACAATGAAGATTTCAATAAATCTATTAAACTTGTTGTTGATTGTATCAATAACAATGAAAAAATATGTATTTTAGGTGATTATGATGTCGATGGATCTGCTGCTACATCGTTATTTGTTAAATTTTTAGAAAGTATAAATCACACGTTTTTTTATTATATACCTGACAGGGAAATAGATGGCTATGGTGCCACCAAAAAATTATTCCAAAAACTAATCTTGGAAAAGCCTAGATTGATTATAATGGTTGATTGTGGCTCTACCTCTAACGAAGCAATAGATTTTCTAAATAAGAATGAAATAAAATCTTTGATTATTGATCATCACGAAATTAACAAACCATTTCCAAGTGCAAACTCAATTATAAATCCAAAAAAAGATAATGGTTATAAAGAGTATGATTATTTGTGTGCAACAGCACTTACATATTTTTTTTTAGATTTATTGATTAAAGAAATAAAAAGTGAAATTGAAATATCAGATTATCTAATTTATGTTTTGTTGGCTACTGTATGTGATGTCATGCCTTTAAGAAAGCTTAACAGATTAATTGCACTGAACGCTCTTAAAAATTTTGATATAAAAAAAAACTTACCCCTTAATACTTTATTTGAATTAAATGAAAAAAAAAGTAAAATTACTATTAATGATTTGGGTTTTTTAATTGGTCCAATATTAAATGCTGGGGGTAGATTGGGAAAATCTCAATATGCTACAGAACTATTATCTTCTAATAATAGCCAAATAATAAAAGATAGATCTAAATACTTAATCAAATTAAATGATAAAAGAAAAGAAATTGAAACTTTAGTATTAAATGAAATTGATTTTCAAAAAATAGAAAAAGAAAACAAAAATATCATTATTTACTATAATCCAAATATTAATGAAGGTTTGATAGGAATTATTGCTGCTAGATTAAAGGATTATTACAATAAACCATCTATTGTTATAACTTCTTCTAATCAATTATTAAAAGGATCTGCTAGATCAGTTTACAATTATAATATTGGGCGTGTGATTAAAAATTCATTAGATTTAGATATAATTATAGGTGGTGGTGGTCACAATATGGCTGCTGGGTTTACGTTAAAAAATGAAAATCTTAAAAATTTTGAAAAATATATATTGGAAGATTTTTTTGAATCTAACACTATAAATAATAATACTTTTTTGTATGAGTCTGAAATTTCATCACTCGCATTTAATCAAGATTTTTATGATAGTATAAAAAAATTAGAACCTTTTGGTACAGGAAACTTGATACCAACGTTCTTATTAAGAGATTTAAAAATAATTAAGACCACGGTGTTAAATAAAAAACATATTTCTATAATATTAAAGTCAAAAACAGGATTTTCAATTAAATCAATATCATTTAATTCCATTAATACTAGGGTTGGTGAATACTTAATGAGTTATAAAAATAACATTAATATAATAGGTCAAATCAATGAAAATATCTGGAACAATAAAAAAACTCTTCAATTAACTATTAGAGACCTTATCCTATAATTTAATTACACTTGATAAATAATGACTTTTAAAATAAAAGATCTCAACGTGGTCCCTTCGTCTATCGGTTAGGACAGCTGGTTTTCATCCTGCAAAGGGGGGTTCGATTCCCCCAGGGACCGCCAATAATATGTTTTATTATGTATATTTATTAATAGCTGTATCGCCTGGTGTTAATAAAACTTATGTAGGTTATACAAACAACTTAAAAGCTAGAATAGATAAGCACAACTCCAATAAGGGTGCCAAATCAACCATGGGATATAAATGGTTGTTAATTTACTCTAAAAAATTTAAAACTAAAAGCACTGCTATGTCCTACGAATATAAATTAAAGAAAGATAAAAAAAAAAGAGCTCAAATAAAAGAGAAATTTAAAAATGTTAAATATAGCAACAATACTTCCATATAAAGAAAATTATACTGAAAAAGATGCTGGAGCTGTGTCTCTTTGGGTTAAAGATTTTTTAAAATTTTCTAAATATAAGAGAAACAATATCATTTTTGGAAGTACAAAATATTTTCCATACCTTTCTAAAAATTATAAGAATATAAAAATTAATTCATTAAACTCAAAACTATATAGCTCAACAAATGAATATTTGGAGAAAGTAGTTGCAATTCTAAAAAAAGATAATTTTGATATAGTGGAGGTTCACAATAGACCAATAATGATTTCTAGTTTACTTAAAGAAATAAACTCAAAGTTTATTTTGTATCTTCATAATGACCCAAGATCTATGAAAGGTGCTAAAACACCAAAAGAAAGATTAGAATTATTATCTAATGTCGATAAAATTGTTTTTATTACTGAATGGGTTAAAAAAAAATTTTTTGAAGGTTTGAATATTGATCCTAAAAATTTTAAATGTGAAATAATTTATCACAGTATTGAAATTGAAAAAACTTTATATAAAAAAGAAAAGAAAATCGTTTTTGTAGGAAAATTAAATGAGTCAAAAGGTTATGATATTTTTTGTGATGCTGTAAAAAAGTTATTAGATAATTATAAAGGTTGGAAAGCTTACTCAATAGGTGACGAAAAAAGATTAAAAAATTATTCTACACATAATAAACATATTAAATTAGGGTATGTGCCACATAAAAAAGTTTTATCATTTTTAAATACTTCTGAAATTGCTGTTATACCATCAAGATGGGAAGAGCCCTTTGGTCGTACTGCTTTAGAAGCATCATCAAGGGGTTGTGCCACCATTATATCTGATAGGGGTGGATTACCTGAAACAACAGATGAGGCAATAATTTTAAAACAACTTGATTCAAAAAATTTAATAAAAGAAATTCAAATATTAATAGAAAATAATAAATTAAGAAAAATAATTCAACACAAAAGTCGTAAAAATGTAAAACATATTTTACTTAAAAATTCACTTAAGATTGATAAAATGCGCTTATCAATATTTCCTTTTTATAAATTGAACTTTAATAATAGTAAATTGAGAATTCTCAATATCTACAATCTTGGACAAAAATTAAATCATCGAATATATCATATCTCAATTGGCAAAAAAATATCAAACGGATTTATACGAAATGGTAACGATGTGTTAGAAATTAGCGATCGTGACTTTATAAAGCAAAATAGACAGTTAGATTTTAGTAATGTTAAGAATAAATTTCAAGAATATCTACTAGCCACATTTAAGAATTATAACCCAAATTTAATTATTTTTGGTCACAGTGAAAATATTGAAACTGAAACATTAAGCACCTTCAAAGAATATGATAAAAATTTAGTTATCTCACAATGGAATGAAGATCCAATGATGACTGGGTTGCCAAACTCATTAACTAATATTAATAAGATTAACAAATTTGAAAAAGTTGTAGATCATACATTTATTACAACAGATGCAAAAATTCTTAGAGAGAACAATGTTAAAATCAGAGAATCTTCATTTTTTATTCATACCAGTAGATAAAAATATTGAATGTTTTAACGTTTATGACTCTGATCCCTATAATGATATTTTTTATGCTATGAGTCATGGCGTAAATAGAGCTAAACTTAAAAAAGGAAAAATCGATACTCGTTCAAGTTTTTTAAATAATTTAATTAAAAAGTTAAATAATGTAAGTCATGATTTTTATGGTCTAAATAATAAAGAGCCCATTTGGGGTGAAAGTTTTTTTCAAGCATTAAAGAATAGCAAAATGGGTCTAAATTTAAGTCGTGGAAATCCAACAAAATATTATTCTAGCAATAGAATAGCAACACTCATGGGCAATGGTTTGTTAACTTTTATTGATGTCAAAACTCAGTTTGATGATATTTTTTCTAAAAATGAAATAATTTTATATAATAATTTAAACGAATTGGCTGATAAAATACATTTTTATAAAAAGAATAATTCATTAAGAAAAAAAATAGCAAAAAAGGGACAGAGCAAATATTTTAAGCTATTTAATGAAACGCGTATTTCAAAATATATAGTTGATAAATCTTTTGGAAAAAACACTTCGTTATTTTAATGAAAATCTCTATATTAGTACCCACTTTTAATAACATCAAATATTTAAAATTATTAATTAAATCCATAAAATTACACTCTAAATTTGAGCATGAGTTAATTGTTCATATAAATGATGGATCTGATGGAACGCTAGATTTTATTAAAGAAAGAAATATTTCCTATACTCATTCTACTACAAATATTGGTTTATGTAGCGCTATAAATCTCGCAGCCTCTAAAGCGAGTAATGATTATCTTCTTTACGCTCATGACGATATGTATTTTTGCCCTAAATGGGATTATTTTTTAAAAAAAGAAATTGAAATAATTGGGCATAATAATTTTTATTTATCTGGCACAATGATTGAACCTAATTCAGGTCATATTAAATTTAATGCAGGAGAAGATATTGATAAATTTGATGAAAATAAACTCTTAGATAATTTAAATCATCTTAATTTTTATGATCATCAAGGCAGTCATTTCGCACCTCACCTAGTAAGTAAAAAATTATGGCTTTCTGTAGGTGGATTTAGCGAAGAGTTTAATCCTGGTGATGGATCTGATCCAGATTTTAATATGAAATTATGGAATAGTGGTGTTAGAATTTTTAAAGGAATTAATAAGTTTAAAGTTTATCATTTCAGCTCTATTACAATAAGAAAAAATAAAGCATTAAAATCTAACAAAGGTCATCAAATTTTTTTAAATAAATGGGGAATAACAATTAAATTTTTTAAAAAACATTACCTACATTCTAAAACTTTATATACTGGTGAGTTATCGGAACCCAAAAAAAAATTGAACTATTATTTAGAACTTTTTGTATGCAAAGTTAAACTTCTATATTTAGAGCTTTCTAAATTTTAAGTTTATTCAATGCGTTATTTTTAAATAAATTTGCCTCATTGATATATTTTCTAACCATCTCAGATGACTTATGGCCAGTCATTGCCATAATATTTCTTTCCTCCACTCCTGACTCAGCAGCAGATGTGGCAAAACCTGATCTCAAGCTGTGACCAGAATAATTTTTGTTATCTATACCTGCTAATTTTAGATATTCTTTTATAAGCAAAGCAACTGTTTGATCGGTTAATCTGTTTTCTGACATCCTGTTTCCTTTAGAAAACCTCCTAAACACAGCTCCAGATGTTATCTTGGAGATTTCTATCCATTTTTTTAATGACACTACAGGGCAATATTGAGAATTATCAAAGTAGGGCAGAGCTTTTGTAAAACCTTCACCAAATTGATCTGTTTTAGATCTTCTGAGATTAATTTTAAGACCCTCTCTAACAAAATCTAAATCATCATAATCCAATGAAACTATTTCGTTTCTCCGAAATCCACCTGAAAACCCAATCAAAATAATTGACCTATCTCTTAATTTCTTAACTTCTTCTTTTTTTTGATTATCTATAACATTAATTATTTCTTTTAAAGTACTGATTAATATAGGTTTTTTGCTTTTTTGGCTGCTACCTTTTCTTCTTTTTATTCCCATAATATTTTCAATAATTGACGGGTGTTTAGTGTCTAAATAATATCCTTTTAACTTATGGATCACGCCGATTGATACTAATCTACGTTTTAGAGTACTAATTTTGGCATCCCTGACGGACAAATGAGTTAAGTATAATGAAACTATTTTAGGTTCTGATGGTAAAGACTTAAATCCATTTTGAGCACAAAATAATCCAAAATCATTAAAATCAGCTTTATAAGCTCTCACGGTATTGTTAGCTTTAGAGTTTTTAAGGTTTATTAATGTCTCTTCTTGTAGAGCTTTTATGTCTGTTATTATATTATTCATATATTACTATTGATAACCATTAATTATCGTTAGTAATATATTAGATGATTTCAGTTGTCAATAGTATAATTATTAGATTGTGAAAGTTATCATTTGCATATTAAAAATTATGGAGAAACATTTAAGTGCAATAATAATTGGTATCTCAATAATAATAGCTGCTAGTATTTATGCTTATTATAATCCTTACCAATCATGTAAAAGAGATATTATTGTTAAGGCTTCTGATACTGATTCTGCCTGGCTTGAGTTAGCAAGTATTTGCGCTGGTTCTGGATCAACAGATTCTGAATAAATATCAAAGGTTTAATTTATAAATTTAATGTAAATGATTAGAAAATTAGAGCAAAAAGACATGAAAAAATGGGCTAAATTATACAATGGTTATGCTGATTTCTACAAAGTTCCAATGAATACAGGGATTTTAGACACTCTTTGGGGCTGGATTCTTGATGAAAATCATGATGTTAATGCTATTTGCTTTGAATTAGAGGGTAAAATCGTTGGAATTGCCCATTACAGAACAATGCCAAGACCAATTAAAGGCCAATATATTGGTTTTTTAGATGATTTGTTCGTAGAGCCAGAATTTAGAGGTCAAAAAATAGCTCAAAAACTCATTAGTCACCTAAAATCACTATCTAAAGCCAATAATTGGAATGGAATTCGTTGGATCACCCACTCTTCCAATAGAAATGCAAAGAAATTATACGATAAAATAGCAAATAACACAGGTTTTGAACTCTATGAACTTAAAGGGAACTAAGTTTCAGTTAAAAGTGTGGAATTACTTGAAGAAAATACCCAAAGGCAAAGTTAAAACCTACTTAGAAGTTGCTAAAGCCATTGGAAAACCTAAAGCATTCAGAGCTGTTGCTAATGCAGTGGGTAAAAACCCATATCCGCTTAAAATACCCTGTCATAGAGTAATAAAATCAGATGGCAGCCTCGGTGGATACTCTGGAAAAGGTGGAATTCAACAAAAACGCCGTTTATTGAGGTCTGAAAAAGTCTTCCTAAAATAAGGTTTTTAACCTTCTAAACGGTTCAAAAGTGTTGGTATTAAATACTTATAGCTAATTTAGCCATAATTATTACAAAATTGCTTAATGCATCCTTCAGTTGTACTGCAAATGACCTTTCAGTTAAAATAAGGTGTCCTATGGACGTTTAAACGGTATATTCTGATACTGCATTGCTCTAGTTATCAACAATACCAACACTTTTAGAAGTGAGCAAAAAAGCCTGATTTTACACATGTATTTGACCCCCACTCTATCTCATTAGAAAATTAAAAAAACTTATATTTTCAAAGTTGATTATAAACGTTGTTATTCAACACTTTTTTACTAATTTGAATAATTCATAGAAAATTAAACACTAATGAAAAAATAATGACTTGAATTTAAAAAATTGATAAAAATTTTCAACCATAAATCTTATATTTTTCTATTAATTTCATTTTTTTATATAATAATAAAAATTCAACGATTACAGTACTTTAGAATATAAACTTAATATGTTATATTAAGTATTAGTAAACAAGAAACACCTAATTAATTAGATTTAATATAAGACTCTCTTCTTGAAATGTAAATTCCACTCATAATAATAATGGACAAACCTAAGAATGTCCAATTATCAGG
Source organism: Candidatus Pelagibacter sp. Uisw_099_02 (assembly GCF_047727625.1). Classification (GTDB taxonomy): domain Bacteria; phylum Pseudomonadota; class Alphaproteobacteria; order Pelagibacterales; family Pelagibacteraceae; genus Pelagibacter. The sequence continues at coordinate 577,593 of NZ_CP159822.1, forward strand.
AAAATCATTAAAGAAGTAATACCCTATAATTATATTAGTAATGATTTCAAAGTAGCTAAATGGAGCTAATTTAGAGGCATCAGCATATTTAAGTGACAATATAAGAAATAAGTGCCCAATGCAGGCAAATACGCCTATAGAAGCCATCATGGACCATTGTGAGGCATCTGGATTAACCCAAATGAATGGCATTATACCTGAAACAGCTACCAATCCAACTAATCCAGTTAGTAATAAGGTTAATAAAGGGTTATCTGAAGTGCTCAATTTACGTGTAATTATTAAATAGAACCCATACATTATACCTGTTCCTAATGCAGCAAGACTAGCCAAGTTAATCTCTACAAAACCTGGTCTTATAACAACTAGAGAGCCAATAAACCCTATAATAACGGCTGTCCACCTCCTTACACCCACCTTCTCACCCAAAAATATAGGAGAAAATGCAGTAACAATTAAGGGAGCCACAAAGGCAAGCGTTAAAGCTTTAGCTAAAGAGATAACAGATATTGCGTAGAAGAAACAAATATTAGCACAAAGTAGTATTAACCCTCTTATTATTTGTAACTTAGGCTTATCAGTCCAAACAAGCTGCTTATTATAAAAGAAGAACATTATAGGAAGCGTGAATGCGACCGTAAAAAAGTATCTTGCCCAAGTGATCTGTAAAACTGGCATATCAGCACTTAAATACTTTGCAAAACCATCCATGATTGGAAGCATTACCCAAGCTAAAAGGTTAAATATGATGGCTTTCATAAGCCAATAGATACAGTTTAATTAAAGTACTTTAAAGCAAAGAATACGACTACCGGAATAGTAGCAAAAGACATAACTGTTGAAACAACGATAGTACTAGCAACGCTATCTACAATTTTTTTCGGCGAATAAATTGAAGCTACAAGATAATTTAAAACAGCACTAGGCATTGAACATTGAATTAATAGAACACCAGCTGCAAATCCTGATAGATCAAAATATGTAATGATTAATAACGCAACAATAGGACCTAAGACAACTCTTCCAATTGATGAAATCACAGCTTTCTTAAAAGAGAAAACTTTAAAACGAGTTAAGGCAATTCCTAAAGACATTAATATTAAAAAAATTGTTGCATACATTAGTAAAAAGGTTGTGTTTTCTACAAAGACTGGAAGTTCTATTTTGAAATATAGGAAAATCACTGAAATTATAATTGCATAAAATGGTGGATTTTTAAGAATAACATTAATATTGAATTTTCTATCAGCAAGAAAAATTCCTAACGTAAAGTGACATAGAATTATTAAAGCTGAAATAGCAGCAGCAACACCTAATCCTTGAGATCCATAAGCAAACAAACATATTGGTAAGCCCATATTCCCAGTATTTGGCATAATAAATGGTGGAAGTTCTCGGATAATGTCTTTAGTTTTTAAGAAGAATAAAAAGACAATTCCAATAAAAGTAAAGGCAGTAATTGCAATTAAAAAGTACCAAAAGTAATCTTTAAATATTTCAAAAGATGTACCAGTGGAAGTTAGTGCGTATATAATCATTGCTGGTGTTCCTATATTTGCAGCAAAATTTGTTATGAAAGTGATGTCAATTTTTGGATTATTTTTACCTAAATAATATCCAATACCAACTACAAAAAAGACAGGAAATAAGACCTCAAATAGTTTTAGATATAACTCCATTAATTATATATTCTAATCAGTGTTGGATATTTAAGAATATTTTTGTCTTTTTTGAAAACAGAAAGACAATTCTTAGAATTAAGTTCATTAGTTTTATGTGTAATAATAACAATAGTAGCTTTATTATTTTTTTTATCAGGAGTTTGAATTAGTCTTTTTACTGAAATTTTATACTTAGCTAATCTGTTAGTAATTGTTGATAAAACACCAGGTTTGTCTTTAACTTCAAATCTCAAATAGAGAGAATTTGCATAATTATTAACGTTATAACATTTAATTGATTTACGTTTGCTACCTGAAATACCAAAGGGTTTTTTAACATTCCCATTCAATATTGAAAGTAGATCAGATAATAATGATGATGAGGTTGGACCAGGGCCAGCTCCCTCTCCCTGTAATATACTTTCACCAACAGGTTTTCCTTCAAGAATAACAGCATTCATAACTCCGCCAACATTACCAATGTACGAATTTTTACTAACTAGACATGGATGGACAGTTTCAAACAATTGATTATTAATAATTTCAGAAATACCCAATAATTTAATACGTAAATTTAATTGATTAGCAATTTCAATATCTTTTAATTCAATTTTTTCAATACCTTCCATCAAACATTTGTGTTTTGAAATCTTGGTATTAAAAGCAAGAGCAGACAAAATTCTTACTTTAGCAAATGCATCAAAGCCATTAAGATCTAATTTAGAGTTACCTGGCTCAGCATACCCTAATTTTTGTGCCTTTTTTAAAACATTTGAAAAACTGTCTTTAGAATTTCTCATTTCTGAGAGAATGTAATTAGAAGTACCATTTAAAATTCCATAAACTTTAGAAATCTTATTAGTTGCAAGACCTTCTTTGATAGTTCTTAATATTGGAATACCACCAGCAACAGATGCTTCAAATTCTAAGTTAACATGATTATCTTCAGCTAACTTTCCCAAGTAATCACCATGTTTAGATATAAGTGCTTTATTAGGAGTGATCACATGTATCTTGTTTTTTAAAGCAGTCTCTACAACTTTTTTTGATATTCCATCAGATAAGCCAATAGCTTCAAATAAAATATCTACTTTAGTCTTATTAAAAATTTCTAATGGATTTTTAAAAAAAATTTTTTTATTAATCTTAAATCTTCTCTTTTTTGAAATACTTTTAGCAGAAATTGCTACTAAATTAATTTTTTTACCAGTCTTAATCTCAATATGTTTTTTTTTTGTATTGAGTTCATTCAACAAATATATACCAACTTGACCTAATCCAATTACAGCAATGTTGATAATATTTTTCATCTATTTATTTATATCTGGATATTCTGCTTTTTCTGTATAATCTTTAAGAAAGATTTCAAACTCTTCAAAAGTCATTTCTTTAAAATTTTTAGTTGTACTCAATATTTTTGATAACTTTTTATTATCAGAAAATTTATTTATAGAATCTTCATTCCAATAAGCTGAGTTTTTATCTAAAGAACAAGACATTAAAATTAAAATTAATGGTAAAAAGAAATATTTCATATCAATCCTTTTGCTTCATTAAATCCATATTTAATATTCATGTTTTGTATAGCTTGACCAGCCCCACCTTTAATTAAATTATCAATAGCAGATAAAATAATAATTCTATTTTTATACTTAGTTTTACATATTGCTATAGAACAATTATTTGTGTTAATAACGTCATTTGTACTTATTAACGAATTTGTTTTTAAAATATTAACGAATCTACTTTTGGAATACTCAGCATTTAAAGTATCTTCTATTTTCTTAATATTTGAACCGTTGTTAAGATCTAGATAAATTGTACTTAATATTCCTCTGAACATAGGTGTTAGATGAGGGGTAAAGGTAAATGAAAAATTTTTTTTTGTGTAATTTTCAATTTCTTGTTGGATCTCAGAATTATGTCTATGAAAACCAACACCATAAGCACTTAAAGACTCATAAAGGTTTTTTTCTTTATATTTATTATGAACTCCTCTACCCGCTCCAGAATAACCAGATTTAGAATCTATAATTAAGTTGTCGATTTTTATTAAGTTTTTCTTTACTAGGGGAATAAGAGGAATAAGTATTGACGTTGGATAGCATCCTGGACATCCAATAATTTTAAATTTTTTTACTTTATCACCACTAATTTCTGGTAAGGCATAAATGGATTTTTTAATATTCTTAACAGATCTATGCTTTAGTTTGTACCATTTCAAATAATCAGATGCTTTATTAAGTCTAAAATCAGCAGCAAGATCAATTAAAACATTGTGCTCTAGTAGATCATTTGAAATATTTTGAGCTTCACCATTTGGCAAAGCGGTGAAAACAAGATCTATATTATTTAAAAAAGATTTATTGTATTTAACAATTTTTGGTAATTTTTTTGAACTCAGAGATTTCTCATAACTTGAGATATTTTTTCCAACTGATGATTTTCCACAAAGATATTTAATCTCAACATCACTGTGTTTAACTAATAATTTAATTAGTTGAACACCGATGTAACCAGTTGATCCAGCAACTAAAACATTAAGCTTAGGCATTTTATTATTATAACAGTTTTGAGTTAAAAAAGAATTATCTTTTCGAGAATTGGAAGCTTCTTCTAGCTTTTCTACGACCAGGTTTTTTTCTCTCAACTGATCTAGAGTCTCTGGTATTTAGTTTTTCAGTCTTAAGAACTGCCCTATTTTCAGAATCAAATAAAATTAATGCTTTAGCAATACCATGTACCATTGCACCAGCTTGCCCTGTGTGCCCGCCACCAGCAACACTACATCTAACATCATAACCTGTTGCTTGATTTATAATTTCAAATGGTCTTGTAATTTGCATTTTATGACTTCCGCTAGTAAAATAATCATCCATGGTTCTGCCATTTACATAAATTTTGCCAGTCCCTTTTTTTACCCAAATTTTTGCAATAGATTTTTTTCTTCTGCCTGTAGCATATTTACTATCTTTAAAATCTAATTTTATTTTAGGTTTTTTTGTAGTTACTTTATTTGCTGCAGTTGCTGTTTCCATATTAATTTCTTATTAAATTTTTACTGTTTAATTTTCCTAAATCTAGAAGTTTAGGGTTTTGCGCCGCATGCGGATGCTCTTCCCCTGCATAAATTTTTACTTTAGTTAATTGCTTTCTACCAAGCACTCCACCAGGTAACATTCTCTTAACTGCTAATTTTAAAGACTCGCCAGGTTTGTTTTTTTCTAAAAGTTTTTCAGGAGTTATTTCTTTAATACCACCAGGGTGTCCAGTATGTTTGTAGTATTTTTTATCGCTAAATTTTTTTCCTGTAAATTTTGCTAACTCTACATTTTTTACGACAACAAAATCACCATCATCCATGTGTGGTGTGTATGTGGTTTTATTTTTTCCTCTTACAATCATGGCAATTATAGATGCAAGTCTTCCAACTACAGCGTTTTTAGCATCAATTTCAAACCAGTTACTTGATAATTCACTACTTTTTAGAAATTTTGTCATTGTGCCAGGATTAATACTATTATTAGTAATAATGTCAATTTTATATTTATCTTGCAAAAGCTTGCTTTAATGATAGTTTGATTAAGCCGATTTGTTCCTATTGCAGGCTTGTTATTGCTAAAAAGGATTTTTACACACATTATCGGTAGGCACATTTGAACTGTATTGTACGCCTTGCATTAAGCATAAGTACTAAAAAAGGAGTATTAAGATGAGCACAAAAAGACAAAACCCTGAAACTATAGCCATACATGGTGGTGATTATAGAAGTGATCCAACAACAAAAGCAGTGGCTGTTCCGATATACAGAACAACCTCTTATCAATTTGATAGTACTGAACATGCTGCAAATCTGTTTGCTTTAAAAGAGTTTGGAAACATTTACACAAGAATAATGAATCCAACTAATGATGCTTTAGAAAAGAGACTTGCTGCATTAGAGGGAGGTTTAGCTTGTTTAACAGTATCATCTGGTCAAACAGCATCAACATTTGCAATATTAAACGTCGCAAAAGCTGGTGATAATATTGTTAGCTCAACAGATCTTTACGGTGGAACAGTTTCTTTATTCACACACACTTTGAGTAAGCTTGGAATAGAAGTTAGGTATGCTGACCCAGCGGATCCGAAAAACTTTGAGAAAGCTGTTGATGAAAAAACAAGAGCATTTTATGGAGAAACTTTACCCAATCCATACTTAAGAGTATTTCCTATTAAGGAAGTATCTGACATAGGTAGAAAATATAATATACCTCTAATAATGGATAATACAGCCTCTCCTGTTCTATGTAAACCAATAGAGCATGGTGCTGCAGTAGTAGTTTATTCGCTTACAAAATATATAGGAGGACATGGTACAGTTGTAGGCGGTGCATTAATTGATGGTGGTAATTTTGATTGGACAGCTGATCCTAAAAGGCAACCTCTATTTAATGAGCCAGATTTTAGTTATGGTGGTGCAGTATGGGGTAAAGTGGTACCAGAGTTAACAGGTGCAAATGTTTCTTTTGCAGTAAGAGCTAGAGTTGTTTTATTAAGAGATTTGGGTGCAGCATTATCTCCAGATAATGCTTTTGGATTAATCCAAGGACTTGAAACTGTAGCTTTAAGAATGAAACAACATTGCTCAAATGCTGAGAAAGTAGTGAATTACCTACTTAAACATACTGAGGTTTCAAGGGTAATATATCCAAATCAATATAAAGGTGAAATTGGAAACAGAGCTAAAAGATACCTAAGCGGTGGAAATGGTGCTCTGGTAGGTATAGAGTTGCAGGGCGGTATTGAAGCTGGTAAGAAATTTATTGAAGCTTTAAAAATGTTTTATCATGTAGCAAATATTGGTGATGCTAGAAGTCTAGCAATACATCCAGCAACAACTACACATAGTCAATTAAATGAGGAAGAACTTTTAGCTTCTGGTGTGACACCAGGATATGTAAGATTATGTATTGGTCTTGAGCATATTGACGACATTATTGAAGACTTAGAGCAAGCTCTAAAAAGAACTTTAAATAATGTTGAGAATATTAATAAAGCTAAAGTTGCTGGTTAGAATTTTTATGTAAAATTAAAAGATAAGAGCTCAAAACAATAATTGAGCCTAACTGGTGTAGAGAAGCATATTTAATCTCTGCACCAGACATTAAGGTAATAATTCCTAAGAAAACTTGAAATAAAATAGCAAAATCAAAAAATAATATATTTTTAAAATCTAATTTTTTTTTAATAAATTGATAATTCAAAAGTAAAATAAAGAACAAAAGAATGTATGCAGTTAATCTGTGAAAAAATTGAATAATAGAAGGATTATAAAATAATTGAGAACTCAAATAATCATTTATAACAACATCATTTGGAAAAAAATCCCCATTCATATCGGGCCACGAATTGTAGATTAAACCACCGTCCAGACCTGAAAGAAAAGCTCCAAGAACAATCTGCAATATAATAAGCAATAAAATAAAAAATAATAATAAATTAGAGATTTTAATCTTAAATTTCTTAGTGTTAAATAAATCTAATATAAACCAAAAAATTAAACACATTATAAATAAAGCCAGAGTTAAATGAACCGATAGTCTGAAATGACTAACATCGTTATTTTCTATTAATCCACTTGAAACCATATACCAGCCAATAAATCCTTGTAAGCATACTAATAGAAAAATTAGATAATATTTATTTGAATAAAATTGATTATTATTAAATTTAAAACTAAAAAATAATAATGGTATGAATGAAAATAACCCTACAATTCTTGCTAGTAATCGATGTGCATATTCCCAATAAAAGATTATCTTAAATTCATTCAAAGTCATATTGTAATTAATATTTTGAAATTCTGGAATTTTCTTATATTCAGAAAAATAAAAGTTCCATTCGTTAATATTTAAGGGAGGTAATATTCCAGTAAAAAGTTCCCATGCAGTAATAGATAATCCAGAATCAGTTAATCTAGTTAAACCACCAACCCCTACCATAATAATAATTAACAAAAATAAAGTTATTAGCCATAATTTTAAATACTTTATATAGTTGTCGCTATTTACAAACATAAATTATACTTATAATAATCATCTTAATTACCAATTGTTTAAATGTCGCCTATAAATAAAAAAAAATTAGATCTGCTGAGAGTTAAGCTAGATAAGCTTGATAATGAATTGCTCAAATTAATTAAAAAAAGATCTAATTTAGTAAATAAAGTTTTAAAAGTAAAAAATCACAAAAAAGAAATAATCGATCAAAAAAGAATAAAATTCATACTTAAGAAAATTAAGAAAAAATCATTACAATTAAACATAGATCCAAAGATAACAAATAGAATATGGAAGAGTATGATTTGGTCATTTATTGATTACGAAAAAAGAAACTTTAAAAAAAATTAATATTATTTACTATGTGGGGGTAATTTTTTCTCTACAAACATTTCATGTTTTCTTGTAGAAGGATTGTACTTTTTTGCTGACAATTTGACTTTAGCTTTTTCACCACCAGCTGGTTTTTTAACATAGTAAAAAAATGGGCTGTCAGGTTTAGCTTCAGGTACCAGTCTAACTTTAACGTGAGTTTTTTTAGCCATATTATTTTAAATCTTTTATTTGTCTTATTAAATTAGAAATTTTTTTAAGTTTATTTTTTATACTATAATCAGCATTTATAGAATTATTTGGTAATTCGTCAAGTTTTAAAGATTTATCAGAATTAAGAACTTTTTTAGCGCCATTAATTGTCATTCCTTGATCTTTAAGCAAATATTTAACTTTTTTTAAAACCTCAATAGTATCATTACTATAGTACCGTCTATTACCATTTAAAATATTTGGCTTAATTTGCTTAAATTCTTTTTCCCAAAAACGAATAGTGTGAGTGTTAAGAGATCCTTTTTTTTTATTAACTAGATCAAGAATTTTTGCAACCTCTCCTATAGATTTATATGCTTTATTGCTTTTATGAATCATTTTCAGAATTTACTAAATCTTTAAATTCTTTAGAAGCTTTAAATAAAACTACATCTCTGTCAGATATAGTTATTTCCTCTCTAGTTTTAGGATTTCTACCCATTCTACTTTTTTTTGAACGTATTGAAAAAGTACCAAATTTTGATAATTTTAATTTTTTTTCAATTTTTAAATTTTTTGAGATTGTGTATAAAAAATCATCTATTAAACTTTCTGAAATATTTTTTGAGAAACCAATTTGCATATAAACAGAATTTATCAAATCTTTTTTGGTTAGATTAATTCTAGTCATTAATTTATATTTTTTCTAATTTTTTCTATTAAATTACCACTTACAACTCTTGTGCAAACACTCAAAGAATTAGAAAAACCAAAATAATCTGTTCCACCATGGCTTTTAATTACTGGTAAGTCTAAACCAATAAATATAGCACCATTATATAACCGGGGATCTAATCTTGCCTTAAATTTTTTTAAATTAGAAATATTTAATAAAGAAGAAATTTTTCCTATTATACTTCCTGTCATTGCTTTTTTTAGTTCGCCTGTAATAAAATTTGCTGTTCCTTCTGCAGTTTTCAAAGCAACATTACCAGTAAAACCATCAGCTACAATTACATTGACCTCTCCATTCATTAACTGGTTGCCTTCTATATAACCTTTAAATTCAAAGTCATGATTATTTCTTTGATTTAATTTTTGATATGTTTCTTTGATAATTTCGTTACCTTTAAGTTCTTCAGAGCCTATATTTAATAAGGCAACTTTTGCACTATCCTCTGGATATAAAGATTTAAATAACGAGGAACCCATTATTGAAAAATCAATTAGATTTTTTGGACTACATTCAATATTAGCACCCAAATCTAAAACTACACTCATGCCTTTTTTATTTGGCCAAAGCGCTGATAAAGCTGGTTTATCAATGTTATCAATCATATTAAGGTTAAGCTTAGATATAACCAGTAAAGCACCTGTATTTCCAGCAGAGATCACAACATCTGATTTTTTTTCTTTAACACTTTGGATTGCTAACCACATACTAGTGTTTTTTCCACGTTTAGCACCTTCTAAGGGGCTGTCAGTACCTTTAACAACATCAATTGTATGAAATATCTCAAAAGAAGAATTTGTTAAATCATTTTTAATATGTGGTATAATTTTATTCTTATCACCAAAGATTTGATAAAATGAATTTTTATTTTTTTTAAAATGGTGACTAATGCCATCCATAACTTTTTTTGGTGAACCATCTCCACCCATTGCATCTACTGCAATTTTGATTTTTTTATTCATTTAAGATTGAAGTTTTTATTCCTTAGGATCTAAAACTTGTCTGCCTCTGTACATACCAGTTTTAAGATCCAAGTGATGTGGTAACCTAAATTCACCTGATTTTTTGTCCTCAACAATATTTGTTGATTTGAACTTCATATTCTGAGCTCTTCTCATTCCAGTTCTTGACGGGGATTGTTTACGTTTGGGTACAGCCATAAAATATCATTTTAATACACCTTTTAAATAAAAATTCAAAGTATTATTTGATAATTCTAATCTATATTTTTCAAAATAATCAGCTAAATAAGAGGCATCAATTGATTTTCCTAAATAATCTAATAATAAAGATGTTCTTAAATCAACGCTTAAGTCTTCCCAAAAGTGTATTTTATCAATAATTTCATGAAATATGTTCAGATAATCTTTCATTTTTTTATTTATGGATTGATCTCCATACCCAATTTCTCTTATATTTAACTCTAACTGTCTAAACATAAAATCGTAAATTTTCTGCATATTATCTTTGGAATTGTCATTTTTAAAGACTTTCAGAAAGAATGCAAAATGAAATAAAAAAAATATTAATCTGTCTGAAAATTTGTCCTGATATTCGAAGTTTCTATAAAGTTCTTTATTTCTGGTTAAAGATATTAATTTATTGTAAATATTAATGTAATCAGATTTCATGAAAAAATACTTTTTTATATTGTTCTTATCTATATTAACTTCAAATTGTACTTTAGATAAAGTAATTAATGATCATGGTACCAAATTTATTGATGTAAAGGAAAAAAAACTTATTGTCAATTCTACTAATAAAAATGACATAATTAAACTTCTGGGCCCACCATCAACAAAAAGTATGTTTGATAATGACGTTTGGATTTACATTGAAAGAAAAAAAGCAAAAAAATCACTATTGAGTATTGGGGGTGAAAAAACTTATGCTAATAATGTTTTGGTTTTGGAAATAGATAATAAAGGTTTGCTTGTGAAGAAAGAATTACATCAAATAGATAAAATGAATAAAATCAATTTTTCAAATGACAAAACATCTGTAAACTATAGTAAAAATTCATTTACATATGATTTTCTAAATAGTTTACGACAAAAAATTAATAATCCAAAAAGTAACAGGCAGAATTAATTTCTTATTAGAGTTATCCTGCTATTACAGCTAATAATAATAAAGCTACAATATTTGTAATTTTAATCATCGGATTAACTGCTGGACCAGCTGTATCTTTGTAGGGATCTCCAACTGTGTCTCCAGTAACCGCTGCTTTATGTGCTTCAGAACCTTTGCCACCATGATTACCATCTTCAATATATTTCTTAGCGTTATCCCATGCTCCACCACCAGCAGTCATTGAAACAGCAACAAATAGTCCTGTAACTATTACACCTAACAGCATAGCACCAACAGAGGCTAAAGCTTCTGCTTGTCCACCTATAGAAAGTATAACAAAATATAAAACTATTGGAGATAATACTGGTAATAATGAAGGTACAACCATTTCTTTAATTGCAGCTTGAGTTAATAAATCAACAAGTTTTGCATAATCGGGTTTTTGTTTACCCTTCATGATGCCTGGGAACTTTTTAAATTGTCTTCTTACTTCGACAACAACGGCTCCACCTGCTCTTCCAACAGCTTGCATTCCCATCGATCCAAATAGATATGGAAGCATTCCACCAATCAATAAACCAACAACAACATAAGGATTAGTTAGATCGAAAGTGACTTCAATGTTATATAATTTAGAACCTTCTATCTTAGCAAAGTGTTTAATATCTTCTACGTAAGCAGCAAATAAAACTAGTGCTCCTAAACCAGCGGAACCAATAGCATAACCTTTTGTTACAGCTTTTGTAGTGTTTCCTACAGCATCTAATGCATCGGTAGTTTTTCTTACACTGTTTGGTAATTTAGCCATTTCAGCAATACCACCAGCATTGTCGGTAACTGGACCATAAGCGTCTAGAGCAACAACCATTCCAGCTAAGGCTAACATTGTAGTAACAGAAATTGCAATACCATATAGGCCAGCTATTGAATTTGTAGCTAAAATTCCAGCAACAATAATCAATGCAGGGATTGCAGTAGCTTCCATAGAAACAGCTAATCCTTGAATAACATTAGTACCATGACCAGTTGTTGATGATTTTGCGATACTTCTAACGGGTCTGTATTCAGTTCCGGTATAATATTCGGTAATCCAAATCAAAAGACCAGTAATAACTAAACCAATTATTCCACAATAATACAAGCTCATACCGTTAAAGCTTTTACCATCTACAGTATACTCACTTGCAAAACCAATCACATAGTCAGTTACTGGGTACAAAATTACTAATGAAGATACGGCAGAAACAACAAATCCTTTATATAAGGCATTCATAACATTTTTACTTTTTCCAAGCTTCACAAAATAAGTTCCTAATATTGATGTCAAGATACAAGCTCCACCAATTGTTAAAGGGTAAATCATCATATTCATATCACCTACAAAAAATATCGAAGATAAAACCATTGTAGCAACAATAGTTACTGCGTAAGTTTCAAATAAATCTGCTGCCATACCAGCACAGTCACCAACATTATCACCAACATTGTCGGCTATTACTGCTGGGTTTCTAGGGTCATCCTCAGGTATTCCTGCTTCTACCTTACCGACTAGATCGGCACCAACATCAGCACCTTTTGTAAAAATTCCACCACCTAATCTTGCAAAAATTGATATTAGTGAAGCACCAAAACCTAATGCAACTAATGCATTAACAACTTCTCTGTCTTCAGTTCCCATTTTTAATAAAATATAATAATAAACTGCTATAGCTAATAAGGCTAAACCAGCAACAAGCATACCAGTGACAGCACCAGATTTAAAAGCAACTGCAAGACCGCTAGCTAAACCTTTTCTTGAAGCTTCCGCAGTTCTAACATTTGCTTGAACTGAAACTAACATTCCAACATAACCTGCAATACCAGACAAAGTTGCACCAATAAAATAACCAAGACCAACTAGTGGGCTAAACACCCAACAAACAATAACTAAAACAACAACTCCAACCACGGCTATCGTTTTATATTGTCTTGCTAGATAAGCTTTAGCTCCAATTTGAATTGCTGTAGCAATTTCTTGCATTTTTACATTTCCAGCACTTGAATTAAGAATATTTAAGCCAGTAAAAAAACCATAAACGATTGCAAGTGATCCAGCCGCTATGGTGTAAAGTAATATTGTTTCTATAAGTGAGTTCATGATGCCTTTTTAGTTGTTTGGTTGTTAAAAATTTTATTGTTTAAAGTCCGGACAATACAAAAAAAGCAATAAAAGGCAATATTTAACTTTTTAAAACTTATGAAAATAACCTTTATTTTTAAGGCTTATTTGGACATTTTTACCATCAATAATGGTCGATTTTTCAATATGGCTTTGGATTGAGCCAATTTTTGTAAGCTTAACTCTGTAATTAAATGCTATTTTTTTTATGATTCTCATTTTATTTTTGGAAGCTGTAAATAGGACCTGATAATCATCACCATTAGAAATGTAATTAATCTTTGATAACTTTTTAAGAGTGAGTACTTTTTTGAGATTATTTGAAATTGGAATATTATCTAAATAAAGTTTATAAGATAATTTTTGGTTATTAATCATTTTATCAAGGTCTGCTAATAGTCCATCAGATATATCAATAGAAGTGTTAGCAAACTTCTTAATTTGAGTAATCAATTTTAATTGAATATTTGGCATAAAGTATTGATTAGTAAAATATTTACTTAGAAACTTATTAAGTTTAACTTTATTTTTTAAAACTAACAAACCTAAGTAACTGTCTCCTAAATTTCCAGATACATAAATATCGTCATTAATTTTAGCTTTGTTCCTATACACAATATTATGTGCAAATCCTATTGAGGTAATTGTAAAACTTAACTTGTTTGAAAAAACTGTATCTCCACCACTTAAAAATATCTTATACTTATTTTGTTCTTGATTAAGTGAGTTACTAATTTTTGATAGATTTAATTTAGAAAAACTTTTTTTATTTCCAGATCCTGAAATAAAATAGTATTTTGGTTTAACACCTTTGCAAATAAGATCTGATATAGATGATCTAATTATTTTTTTTATAACTAGTTCAGGTTTTTTAAAATTTATAAAATGATTACCTTCTGTATATGTATCAACTGAAACTACTAATTTATTTTTTTTATCAAAAAAAACATCGTCATTTAGGTTCAAGGCACTTGATGATTTTTTAGAAAGTTTTTGAAAATAATTTTTTATTAACTCAAATTCATGCATTGATAGATCTTATTTTTTTAGCTATCTTGTCTAATATAGCATTCAAATATTTAGTTTGACTGTCTTCTAAAAAAAAATTTGAAGCATCAAGATATTCTTTAATAATTATTTTTGTTGGAACCTTAGGTTTATATAGAAATTCAAATATTGCTGATTTTACTATAACTTGAAAAACCTTATCTAAATTATTTAATTGCAAGTCTTCACTTAAATATTTTTTAACCTCTTCTTTAATTACATCCTCTCTTTCTATTGTGCCTAAAACAACATCTTTGATAAACTTTTTAAATCTATGTTTTGGAAAAGTTAAATCGTTATCGTCATTAAAAAAATTACCATATAACTTTTGGATAATTATAACTCTTGGGCTTTGGTTGGGATTATATGAGGTTCTCATTATTATTGAGACAAGACAGATATTACAGCTTGAGCTGCTTCTCTACCTTTTTTTTTCCTTGCTTTAGCTTGACGCATATTTAGACAAGTAATAATTCCGTTACCAATAGGTTTTTTATTTTCTATAGATAGTTTCATTATCGCATCTGTAGAAGAATGGGAAATAAAGTCAAAATGTGGTGTTTGACCTTTTATAACACAACCAAGAGCTAAAAAAGCATCATACTTTTTAATATTTTTTGAAATTGTTACTGGTATTTCAAAAACACCAGGGACATTAATGATTTTTATTAAACTAGATTTTGGTAATATGTCTTTAGCGCTACTGAGCAATCCTTTAGATATGTCTTTGTAATAATCAGCAATAACTATTAAATATTTTTTTTTCATTAAATTATTTCTTGTTTAGTAATTTTTATATCATAACCCTCTAATCCAATAACTTTTTTAGGAGACTTTGTGATTAATATCATATTTCTTATTTTTAAATCTTTTATTATTTGAGCACCAATACCATAATTTCTAATAAGCTTGTCGTTACCTTTTTTATAGAAATCTTTATTTTTATAATCTTTAAGAGTCTGTGTAACTGACCTTAAATTTGTATCTTTAATAAATACTAAAACGCAATTATTAAATTTCTTAAAGTAATTCAGCGTTTTGTTAAATGAATTTGGTAATTTTTGGCTTATTAAATAATTTTGAACAACATTTGACGAAATTACTCTAACTCTTGGTACTACACCTTTTTTTAAATTACCTTTAATTAAAGCAAAATGTTCAGATCCATCTAAAAGGTTTTCATAAATTCTAATTATATATTTCTGTTTTTTAACCTCTATTTCTGATTTTTTTTTCAATTTAATTAGTTTTTCTTTTTTTAACCGATAAGCAATAAGATCTTCAATTTTACCTATCTTTAAATTATGTTTTTTTGCAAAATTAAATAAATCTTGACCTTTAGCCATTGTACCGTCTTCATTCATTATTTCACAAATAACTGCTGAATTATTTTTTTTTGCAAGTTTTGAAATATCAACAGAGGCTTCTGTGTGCCCAGCTCTAACTAAAACGCCACCATCTTTTGCAATAATTGGAAAAATATGTCCAGGAGATACAATGTCTTTTTTATTTACACTTTTTTTTGATGCAACTTTTATTGTTTTAGCTCTATCTTTTGCTGATATGCCAGTTGTTATTCCTTTTTTTGCTTCAATAGAAACTGTGAAGGCAGTCTTGTTTCTTGATTGGTTTATTGGAGACATTAAAGATAAATTTAACTTTTTTGCCTGAATACTATCGAGAGCTAAACAAATTAATCCACGTCCAAATCTAGCCATAAAATTTATATTTTTAGCATTTGAGTCTGTGGTTGAAATAATTAAATCACCTTCATTTTCTCTTTTTTCATCATCTACTAAAATAAACATACCACCTTTCTTGGCAGTATTAATTATGCTTTCAATAGATGCGTAATTATTTTTTTTCATTAAAATAATTTCTAACATATTTAGATAGGATATCTATCTCTACATTAACTAGGCTGCTTTTTTTAAGTGTATATAAGTTTGTAACTTTAAATGTGTGTGGAATAACCCAAACTTGAAATCCTTTTTTTGTTACTTTTGAAATTGTTAGTGAAATTCCATTAATAGAAATTGAAGCTTTTTCAATTAAATTTTTTCTTTCTTTTTTATTTATTTCAAAATCAAATAAATAAGATTTATCAATCTTTTTTATATTAAAAATTTTACCAACTGTATCTACATGGCCCTGACATATATGACCTGAAATCTTATGACCATACTTTAAGGGAAGTTCAAGATTAATTTTATCATTAATTTTTAAAAATTTAAATTTAGACCTTTGTATTGTTTCTTCAGATAGGTAAAATTCCATTAGGTTTTTTTTAATTGTTATTAGTGTTAAACAAACACCATCAGAAGAAACTGAAACACCTATATCTCTTTTTGTTAATTTCAAATTAGAACTTACAAAAATATTAATGCCTTTAGTTCTTTTGCTAATTTTTTTAATAGTACCTTGGTTAAAAATTATTCCATTAAACATAATTATCTTTTATATAAAGTTATAGTATCTTTACCTAATTTTGTATTTATCTTAGATTTAGTTTTATAATTTTGTATCAAAAATCTAATATTATTAAAGCCTGTATATGATGTAGATTTATTCAAAATTTTCTTACTTTTAAATAGATAAAATTGATTAAAAATTTTATCTTCTAGAAAGCTGCCCGATAGGATGTCACCACCTTCAACTAAAAGGTTTCTACATCCTATTTTATAAAGTTTTTTAATTATTAAATTTAAATCAAAATATTTATTTTTAATTAAATTTGATTTGATTAATTGAATGCCTTTTTTCTTAAATAAAGTTATTTTTTTTTTGTTAGCTGAATTATAAAAAATAATCGTATTATTTTTATTGGCAGTTTTAAATATATATGAATTAATTTTTGTATTTAAATCGCTGTCTAAAATGATTCTTCTTGGAGAGAACTTATTAAACCCTTTTAATCTACAGTTTAATTTAGGATTATCTATATTTAATGTCTTGTATGACACCATTAATGAGTCATTCTTATATCTCAAATAATGATTCAGTTTATCAGAATGAATATCGGTAATTTTTTTGCTATCTTTAGTGTGTATAAGGTTATTTTTAGTTGTAGCTATCTTGCCAGTAATAAAGGGAAGTTTATTTATTCTATTGAAAAAATAAGTTGAATAAAAATCATTTGTTTCATTTTTAAGTAATCCTTTTTTTACAACAATATTTTTGGATCTTAAAATTTTAAAACTTTTACCTTTAACTTTTTTATCAATATCTTCTATTGAATAAAAAACTTCATTTATTTTTTTTTTTATTATTAAATTAGTACAAGGTGGTGTTTTTCCATAATGACTACATGGTTCTAATGTCACGTATATTTTTGAACCTTCTAAATTTGTATTTGAATTATTAATAGCATTATATTCTGCGTGCGGGGTGCCTCCATAACCTGTTTGTCCTATTGAAATAATTTCATCTTCTTTTACTATAACACAACCAACAGATGGATTTACACCTGTAAGACCATGCCTTGATCTAGCAAGACTTAATGCTAGCTCCATATACTTTTTATCTTTTTTGGAAAAATTATCTTTTTTTGTAGACATCTAATTTGTCCACGAATTGTACAAAATCTTTCTCTTCTCTGAAATTTCTGTAAACAGATGCAAATCTTACATATGCCACAGGATCAAGCTCTTTTAAACCCTCCATGACCATGGTTCCTATAATGTTAGATGAAATTTCACTTTGACCCAGCTCTTCCAAAGCTCTTGAAGTTTTACTTATAAATTTTTCTGCTGTTTCTGTGTCTATTGGTCTTTTTTTAAGAGCAATATAAATTGACTTAGAAAGTTTATCCCTGTCAAAAGATGATTTTCTTCCGTTCTTTTTGACAACCATTATTTCTCTAAACTGAACTCTTTCAAAGGTTGTAAATCTTGCTCCACAAACACATAGTCTTCTTCTCCTTATAGCAGTTCCATCTTCTGTTGGTCTAGAATCTACAACAGATGTTTCACCTTTTTTACAAATTGAACAAATCATTATTTTAAGTTCTTATATATAGGAAAATGAGAAGTAAGCTCTATAACTTCATTTCTTACTTCTTCTTCAACTTTACTATTATCTTCAGGGTTTACGGATAAACCTTTTACAACTTTAGTTATTAACTCTCCTACTTTTGCAAATTCTTTTAATCCAAAGCCTCTAGTTGTGGCTGCTTGAGTACCTAGTCTTATACCTGATGTAATCATTGGTTTCTCAGAATCAAATGGTATTCCATTTTTATTACAAGTAATATTTGCTTTAGAAAGACTTTCAGCTGCTATGTTGCCCTTAACATTAAAAGGTCTAAGATCTACTAACATTAAGTGTGTATCCGTCCCTCCAGAATAGATTTTAAAACCATTATTTTTAAGTGTTTCTGATAAAATTTTAGCATTAGCTAAAACTGATTTAATATAATCTTTAAAATCAGGTCTTAAGGCTTCTAAAAAACCTGCAGCTTTTGCTGCAATAACATGCATTAATGGCCCACCTTGATAACCAGGAAAAACTGCAGTATTAAATTTTTTAGCTAAATCTTCATGATTTGTTAAAATAATTCCACCTCTTGCACTCCTAAAAACTTTGTGTGTTGTTGATGTAACTACGTGAGCATGTTCACAAGGATTTGGATAACCTTTTCCAGCAACTAAACCCGAAAAATGAGCCATATCTACCATAAGATATGCTCCCACTTTATCAGCAATCTCCCTAAACCTTTTAAAATCTATAACTCTAGAATAAGCACTGCCCCCGCAAATTATAAGTTTCGGTTTGTGCTCTAAAGCAAGTTTCTCGACATTGTCATAGTCTATAAGTTCAGATTCTTTATCAACATCATATCCTATTGGATTAAACCATTTACCTGACATTGAAATTTTTAAACCATGTGTAATGTGTCCACCAGAATTTAAACTCATTCCCATAAATGTATCACCTGGATTTAATAAAGCTAAAAAAACTGCACCATTTGCTTGAGCTCCAGAATGAGGTTGTGCATTAGCAAATTTACAATCAAATAATCTTTTTAATCTTTCAATAGCTAAGTTTTCAGCAACATCAACATGCTCACATCCATTATAGTATCTTTTTCCAGGATATCCTTCTGCATATTTATTTGTTAAAACAGAACCTTGTGCTTCTAAAACAGCTTGTGAAACGATATTTTCAGATGCAATTAATTCAATATGTTGTTGTTGTCTTTTTAATTCATCACTAATTGCTTTATACAGTTCTGGATCAGCTACAGATAAACTGTCTTCAAAAAAACTTTTATAACTGTCATTTAGATAATTTTTTTCACTAGACATAATTAAATCTTTTTAATTCTTTTTGCGTGTCTTCCACCATCAAACTTTGTATTCAAAAAAACACTGACACAATTTAAAGCATTTTTTTTAGTTAGCAGTCTTGAACCTAATGTAATGATATTTGCATCATTATGCAATCTTGATAATTTTGTGGATTTTAAATTAAAACACTGGGCCGCACGTATATTCTTATGTCTATTTGCCGCAATATTCATGCCAATGCCAGAACCGCATACTAGTATACCAATATGATTTTTGCTTGTTTTAACTTTTTTTGCAACTTTATGAGCATAATCAGGATAATCAACCCTATAACTATTGTATGGGCCTAGGTCTGTATAATAAATTTTTTTTTTATCTAAATGAATTTTAATGAATTCTTTTAACTTATAACCAGCGTGATCTGATGATAAAAATATTTTTTTCAATCTAATTAAACTTATAATCCAAAACACACGCAACTAAGTGAACTCTATTTTCTTCTCCACCATTAAAAGCATTATGATATTTTGTATTGTTAGTAACCCACACCGATCCGTCTGCAGGCATATGTTTTGCAACATTGTCTATAACCATTAAGCAGCCTGGATTTGAAATTAGAGGTATATGCAATCTTGGTTCTGGATCTCTATGCCAACTCAATGTCGATCTTGGCTCCTTTAATAAAATCCTAACTCTACCTAATTTATATTTTGAAGAAAGCACATCAAACACTTCTTTAAAGTATGTGTTTTCATAGTCAGGTATAAATTCTGAATAAGCAGCTTCATCAATTGAAACATCTCTTGAAACTTCCTTTCCTGACTTATCTGGTTTTGTCCAATAAACACCTCTAGCTTTGCTTCCTTTGACAGAGTCTGGGTCACCAGGAATTTGTGTTAGAGAAATAGCTCCAAAGTGGGCAATTCCTCCACCATCATCAAATTTTTTAGTTTGAATAATTTGATTGTAAGCTTCTTGTAATTTATTAATATCAAACTTGATATTTTGTTTTTGAAAGTCACTAAAATCTAAAATCTTCTCTTCTTTTTTTAGATCTAAGCTTACAATATTTTTATTTTCAATAATCATGCTGATTGTTTTTTACTTAATTTAATATATATTTGTATAATACATTTGTCGCATTTTAAAAATATATTTAAACATGATTACAGGAAATTATCCAAATTTAAGGCTTAGACGCAGTCGTAAAAACGATTGGTCTAGAAGGTTAATTCAAGAAAATAGCCTTTCATCTAGTGATTTTATATTACCTATATTCTTAATTGATGGAAAAAATATAAAACAATCCATTAAAACAATGCCTGACGTTTATAGATACACAATAGATAAACTTGGAGTTATTATTGATAAAGCAATCAAGAATAAAATACCTATGGTTGCATTATTTCCGAATACAAATAAAACAAAAAAAAATCATATTGGAACTGAAGCTTTAAATGATGACAATCTTGTTTGTAAAGCCATTCATTATATTAAAAAAAGATATAAAAATGAAATTGGTATTATGTGTGATGTAGCTTTAGATCCTTATACTTCTCATGGTCATGATGGTTTAATAAAATCAGGTTATGTATTAAATGATGAAACTATTGAAATCTTGATAAATCAATCATTGTTACAAGCAGAAATTGGTTGTGATGTTTTAGCTCCATCAGACATGATGGATGGAAGAATTGGTAAAATAAGAAAAGCTTTAGATAAAGAAGGTCACGAAATGGTTCAGATACTTTCTTATGCAGTAAAATATGCATCAAGTTTTTATGGTCCATTCAGAGATGCAGTTGGTTCAAAAAATTTACTAAAAGGTGATAAGAAAAATTACCAAATGGACTTTAGAAACAGTGATGAAGCGATAAGAGAGGTAGCTCTAGATATTAAAGAAGGAGCTGATATGGTTATGGTTAAACCTGGAATGCCTTATCTAGACATAATTAAAATAGTTAAAGATAATTTTAAAATTCCTGTTCTAGCCTATCAAGTCTCAGGTGAATACAGTCTATTAAGTAATAGTATAAAAAAAGGGCTGATAGATAAAAATGCAGTATTAGAGAGTTTGATTTCATTTAAAAGAGCTGGGGCAAACGCTATAGTAAGCTATTATGCTGATAGAATTAACGATTTAATCAAATAATTATTTTAAAAGATTAATAAAATGAGTCCTAGAAATTGGAAGGTTTAGATTATTTGGTTTTAGAATACTTTTTTCAAGGTAATCACTAACAAGTTTTAAACCTTTGAGTAAATTTTTTAAATTAACATCTAGATTATTTTCATCTATTAAAAAATTTGGAATAATTTTTTTTTCAGTCGATGATTTAACAAAATAATTGATTTCACTATCAACAATCTCTTTTTCTACCATATTTTTTAATTCTAAATCATATCCTAATAATTTTAAAAGTTCTAACTCCCAGAAAATATATTTTTGTATCCAATTATCATAAGTTAATATTTCAAAAAATTTATCAATTAATTTAAAAATTTCTTTATTAGACTGAGCTT
The DNA here is from genome assembly GCF_047727625.1 of Candidatus Pelagibacter sp. Uisw_099_02. Classification (GTDB taxonomy): domain Bacteria; phylum Pseudomonadota; class Alphaproteobacteria; order Pelagibacterales; family Pelagibacteraceae; genus Pelagibacter. Next base: position 599,642 of record NZ_CP159822.1, read on the forward strand.
CAGCAGTAAGAAGCTTTATAAGATGCATTGCTGAGGTAATACATGATAGTTTTTGATTTTCGTCAAAATAGAGTGGAGTTAAGGCTTTTAGAATTTCTATTTTAAAATAACCAATTCTAGTAACATTTTTAGATTTATAGTTTACATAAATTTTATTACCAATTTGTAAATAGTTTTTGATTTTCTTTGATGTACCACCAAAAATTATTCCTGAAATTTTTCCATGGTTTTCTGTAAAAACTTCAGCAATTATTGAATTTTCACTGTATCTATTTTTGGAAACTAAATAAGCGCTATCATCCCAATTCATTTTTTAAAAACATCCTCAATGCATAAATAAGCAGCATTCTGTTCTGCGTCTTTTTTAGAAAATCCTTCTGCTGTGAAAAATTTAGTATTTTTTAGTTTAACAGCAATTTTAAAGAGTGGTTTATGTCGAGGGCCAGTATTAGATATTAGCTTATAAATAGGCAAGACTTTAAAAATCTTAAGCGAGTACTCTTGAAGTTTTGTCTTTGCGTCAATTTGGGTTACAACACTTGCTGTAATATGCTCACTCCATAAATTGAGAATAAATTTTTCAGTGAAATTTAAACCTTTGTCAAGGTAGATCGCTCCAATTAAAGCTTCTAAACAGTCCGCTATTATTTTATCTTCAATTTCAATTTTTTTATTCTTAGGGTTTAAAACTAAAATATATTTCTCTAGTTCAATTTTTTTAGCAATTTCTAGGCATCTTTTTTTATTTACTAATGAAGCAAATTTTTTATCTAGCACCCCTTCTCTTTCTTCTGGATAGAGTTCTAATAATTTTTTTGCGATAATAAGACCTAAAACTCTATCTCCTAAAAATTCAATTTTTTCATTATTGTTTAATGAGTCAAAGCTTTTATGTGTTAAGCTTTTAATGAAAATTTTTTGATCTGAAAACTTTAATTTTAATTTCTTTTCTAATGTTGTGGGATTAATTTTCATTAAATAATTTTCTTAAAAAACCTGTCAAATCTAATTGTCTTATGCCATTTCCAAAAAGAAAAGATATTTCCAATTCTAAAATCAGATGAAAAAAAAATGAATTGAGCTTTGCCGACTAAATTATCTTCATGAACATAACCGACACTAGTCAGGTATCTACTATCTTTAGAGCAGTCTCTGTTGTCACCTAAAAAAAAATAGTGTTTAGAAGGAACTATAAAATTATCAGAATTTTGAAAACTATAATTTTTTAAATATACACTATTATGTGTTTTGCCATTTGGAAGTTTTTCCTCAAATGTATTAACGTCTATAATTTGTTTTCCACAATAAATTTTATCATTTTGAGAAATTATAGATTTGAATATTTGATTATTGTTTACAAATAGATCACCGTTAATGAATTGAATATTATCACCTGGTAGACCAATTAATCTTTTAATATAATCTGTCCTATTATCAGCTGGTGTTTTAAAAACAATAACATCACCAACCATAGGTTTCTTAGAAAATAGTCTTCCATTTATTATTGGTGGGCTAAAAGGGAAAGAATGTTTGCTGTAACCATAAGAATATTTCGTAACAAACAATCTATCACCAATTAAAAGTGTTGGCTCCATTGATGACGAGGGAATATAGAAAGGTTGAATAAAAAGAGATCTGATAACAATAGCTATTACTAAAGCATAAAAAATTGTCTTAACATTATCAATTATAATATTTTTGGTTATCATTTTTTTTGTAAAATTACGTAGGCTATAGAATATTTTTTTTCATCTGAAATTGACAGAAATAAATCAAAGGATGCTATCTTAAATTGCTTTTTAATAATTTTTTTAATTTTATCGGTGACTACAAATGAGGGTTTTCCTAATTTATCATTACTTATAGTTATATCTTTAAAATTCAAATTACCCCTAAAACCTGTTCCAATTGCTTTAGAAAATGCTTCCTTAGCAGCAAATCTTTTAGAATAGTAAGATTTTTTATTTGTTATATTTTTGGCTAACAATATTTCTGAACTAGAAAAAACTCTTTTAATAAAACTAACATTTTTTAAAGATTTATGTATTCTAATATTTTCTACTATATCGACACCGATGCCAAGAATTTTCATATCTATTTATTGATTATTTTTTTAAATGCCTTAATAGTGTTTTTTAAACCATGAGTGAGTGACTCACCAATTATAAAATGACCAATATTAAATTCTGTAATTTCTTTAATTTTACTTAGTATAGCAGTAGTTTTATAGTCAAGACCATGGCCAGCATGAACCTCAATTCCAAATTTAACACCAAGTTCTGAACATTTCTTAATTCTTAAATATTCATTTTTATAATTTTTATTATCTTTTACTAAATTAGAAATTTTCCCGGTATGTAATTCAACACAAGAAGAATTTAATTCTTTTGCAATTTTTATATCTTTTAAAGTTGGGTCTACAAATAAACTTGTTCTAATATTTTTCTTATTAAATAATGATATTATTTCTTTTATTTTTTTTTTATTTTTTATTAGGTTTAATCCGCCTTCTGTTGTTATTTCCTTTCTTTTTTCTGGAACTATGCAAATAAAATTAGGTTTATTTTTTAATGCTATATTTATTATTTCTTTGTTTAGGGAAATTTCTAGATTAGTGATTATTTTTTTATTTTTACAAATTTTAATGACATCAATATCTTTTATATGTCTTCTGTCTTCTCTCAAATGTATAGTTACTGAATGAGCTCCACATTTAGTTACATGCTTAGCAATGGTTAACGGATCTGGGTGGAAAGACCCTCTTGCATTTCTTATTGTAGCAACATGATCAATATTAATACCTAGTCTTTTCATTTAATAAATCTACTTCCAGGAACTGTAATCGGAGTATTTTTAAGACTTTCTGGAAGGTTATTTTTCTTAAATGTCGGAACGTCTATTTTCATGTGTGAAATAATATTCCTTTTTATCTTTAGTGATTTCTTGGTTGATCTATCAATAATCGAGGCAAAGCCGATAAGTTTTGCACCTGGCTTTGTTATCAACTTAACGCATTCTAAGCTTGATTTGCCTGTTGTTATAACATCTTCAATTATTAAAACTTTTGATCCTTTTTTTATATGAAACCCACGTCTTAAGACAAATTTACCATTAACTCTTTCACAAAATATTGTCTCTTTTTTTAGAAGTTTACCAATTTCATAACCAATAATAACGCCCCCCATTGCAGGGGCTAAAATTAAATCTATAGATTTAAATTTTTTTTTAATTTTTTTTGCTAATGAATTACAAATATCATGAGCTAAATGTGGAAAGCTTAAAAGTTTAGCACACTGAATATATTTAGGTGAATGCAACCCCGAAGAAAGAATAAAATGACCTTCTAAAAGTGCGTTAGTTTTTTTTAAAATATTTAAAGATTTTTCGTGTGAAAGCATTACGTTCCTTTAACCAGTTATCCTCGTGTCTAATGATTTTAAATTTAATTTCCTTTTGTTTTAACTCACTAATAAAATTTGTAAAGTTCTTCAAATCTTTTATAATAAGATTGAATTTAAAATTAATATATTCTTTAGACTTTTCCTTCATTTCAACGCTCGAGATGTTTAAACTATGGCTACCAAGTAAAGTTGTTATCTCTCCTAGTTTTCCTGGTTTATCGGGTAAAGAAATCCATAACGTAGTATTGTATTTTTTAATTCTTTGAGCTTTTTCTTCTCCTTTTTTATACCAATACTTTCTAATTGCTGATCTTGCTTTTCCAGTTTTTGTAACAGGTATCCAGTGCAATGAAGGTGATTTATTTTTAGAAGTTATAATATCCACAACATCTCCATTATAAAGTATACTTTGTAACTCACTATCGTTACCATTAATCTTACAGGCTATAGTGCTATTACCTATTTTAGTATGCACAGCATATGCAAAATCAATTGGCGTTGCGTCCTTTGGTAATTTAATTACAGATCCTTTTGGAGTGAAACAAAAAACATTTTCCTGAAACATTTGTAGCTTGGTATACTCATAAGAGTGTTCTGGGTTTTCATTCTTATCAATAATCTCAACTAAATCGGCAAGCCAATCATATTCTTTCCACGTTAATAAATTAAATTTTTCGGAAGATTTATATTTCCAATGTGATGCTATGCCTCTTTCAGCATACTCATGCATTTGTAATGTTCTAAGCTGTATTTCAATTGGTCTTCTATTAGGTCCTATAATTGAAGTATGTAATGATTGATATTTATTAATCTTAGGCGACGAAATATAATCTTTAAATTTTCCAGGTATACAATTCCACTCTTTGTGAAATATACCAAGAGCTTTATAACAATCTTCAACACTATCAAGTATTATTCTAAATCCAATGATATCTGAAATTTGCTCTAGTGATATTCTTTTTTTTTGAACTTTTCTCCATATAGAAAAAGGAGTTTTTTCTCGACCAATAATTTCAGCATTTATTTTGTGTTCATTTAACAATCCACTGAATTGCAATGAAATTGAGTTAAAGCTATTTACTTTATCATCTTTAATTTCATCTAACCTTTTTTTTATAAGTTCTCTTGCGTTATTATTTAGAACTTTAAAAGATAAATCTTCTAACTCATCTCTAATTCTGTGCATACCCATTCTGTCAGCTAATGGTGCATAGATTTCCATAGTTTCTTTTGCAATACGCTCTTTTTTTTCAATTTTTGAAATGGCATCAATTGTTCTCATGTTATGCAATCTATCAGCGATCTTAACTAACAGCACTCTAATATCTTTTGAGGTTGCTAAAATTAATTTTCTAAAATTTTCTGCTTTTGAAGTTGATGTAATCTGATTTTCAAAAACTGATATTTTTGTTACACCATCCACTAAGTCAGCAACTTCTTGGCCGAATTCTTTCTTAATAGTATCATAAGTAGCATGTGTATCTTCGATGGTATCATGAAGTAGTCCAGTTGCTATGGTTGCACTATCGAGCTTTAGTTCTGTTAATATACTGGCTACAGCTATCGGATGATTTGAATATGGGTCGCCAGAATCACGTTTTTGATTTTTGTGTGCTTTAATTGCAAAATCATAAGCTTTATTTAATTTTTCTGGATTTAAAAATTTATTATATAATTTAACTTTTTTTATTAATTCTTCAGAATTAAGCATGTGTGATTATAACATTAATTTATATTTGTTTAATAGACCTTAAGTCTTTAACTGATAAAGAGTTGATCAAATTAACTATATTAACCTTCAATATTGGATGTTTCCATGATTTGTCTAGCTCAAAAAGTGGCAGTAATACAAAATTTCTTTTATTCATACGAGGGTGAGGCAAAATTAATTTACTATTTTTTTTGTTTAATATCTTTTTATCGTAGTCAATAATGTCAATATCACATGTTCTAGGTGTATTTTTTTTAGACCGAATCCTTCCCAGCTTTAATTCTATTAAATTACATATTCTTAATAAATCAAGTGGTTCTAGGCTAGTTTTAACTTTTATAACAATATTGATATAATCTGGCATAGATGAATCTGGCCAAGACTTTGTTATATAATTAGATGAGAGTTTTAAAATTTTAACTTTATGTTTTTCTAATTCAAATTTAGCTATTTCAATGTTGCTAATTTTATTTCCTAAATTTGATCCGATTGCTAAGTATACAAAATTAGCTGGATTTTCTAATATGTCTTGCTTTTTCACGATTCCAGTCTCTATTTTTTTTAGTTGCTCTTTTATCAAATTGTTTTTTCCCTTTAGCTACTGCTATCTCAATTTTAGCCTTACCTTTTTTAAAATACATTTTTGTTGGAACAAGTGTTAAACCGTCTTTCTGCATCTTTCCAATTAGTTTGTTGATTTCTTTTCTATTTAATAGAAGTTTTCTTTCATCCATTGGATTATGATTTGAATAGCTAGCTTGTTTAAAGGCTGCAATGTGGGAATTGATCAAAATTATTTCACCTTCTTTTTCTACAGCATATGAATCTGCTATGTTAACCTTTCCATCTCTTATAGATTTAATCTCAGATCCTTTGAGTACAATTCCTGCTTCAATTAACTCTTCAAAAAAATAGTTGAAACTTGCTTTTCTATTTAAACAGATAATTTTTAAACCAGGGTTGGTTTTCTTGTTCATTAGAGTAGATTTGCTGATACTAGAGCTTTTTTAATAACTTCTTTAGTTGATTCTGTAACCTTAACTAAAGGTAACCTAACATCATCATCACATAAGCCCAAAAGTTTTGCAGCATACTTAACTGGACTTGGATTGCTTTCTATAAACATAGAGTTATGAATCGGCTGGAGTATTTTATCTAATCTTTCTGTTTCTTGTTTTTCTTCTTCAGTATCTATTTTTGAAGATTTTTGAAAATCTGCACAAAGCTTTGGGGCTATATTTGCCGTAACACTTATTGAACCCACACCACCTCTTTTATTAAAATCTAATGCGTTGTCATCATTTCCAGTAAGTTGAATAAAATTGTTACCCATTTTATTTTTTTGCTGATTAACTCTATCAAGATCACCTGTAGCATCTTTAACACCAACAATATTTTTTAACTCAAACAACCTGGCCATTGTATCGACAGACATATCAATTACAGATCGTCCTGGAATGTTATAAATTATAATAGGTATACCAACCTTATCATTAATAGCTTTATAATGCTGATATAATCCTTCTTGAGTGGGTTTATTGTAATAAGGTGTAACTACTAAAGCTGCATCAGCACCTGCTTTTTCAGCATGTGTGGTTAATGATATAGCTTCTTTGGTTGAGTTGGATCCTGTCCCGGCGATTACAATACTTTTTCCCTTGCTTTCCTGGACACACAAATCAATAACTTTTTGATGCTCAGCATGACTTAAAGTTGGAGATTCCCCAGTAGTTCCAGCAGGAACTAGACCATTAGTTCCATTTTTAATTTGAAAATGAATAAGCTTGATATAACTATCTTCATCAAGTTTATCATTTTTAAACGGAGTTATTAAAGCAACATTTGATCCTTTGAACATAAATACTTATAACATAGTTTAGAGATTCATTTAGTAAATTTATGGTTAGAAAGATATTTTTTTTTATAAACACATTATTATTAAGTTTAATAATAACAGGAAATTTATTTGCTGCTGAAATCTCCATAATTCCTCTAAAAAAACCTATTTTAGATAAAGATGCTCAAGATGCAAAGATTTCACAAAGTATTCTTAAGCCTAAATCTAAGCCTTCTAAAAAGCTTAAAAAAACTGAAACCAAAATAGTAAAGAAAGATGTAAAAAAAATAAATTTTCTCATACCAAAAAGTAAGCCCTTAGTAGTTAAAAAGACTAAATTAATAGTTAAGACTCAGTCAAAATATTATAATCAAAAAGATTATGGTATTGCAAAAAAATCTATTCAAGCAATGCAAAAAAGTCAGTGGACGACAGCATTATCACAATCTAAAAAAGCTAAAGACAAGTCCATATATAATTTTATTCAGTGGAGACATTTATTAACCACAGGTAATCAAGCAAGTTTTTATGATTATTTAGAGTTTATCCAACGTAATGAAAATTATCCAAGAATTGGTAGAATTCGCTATTTAGCTGAACATAAGCTGTCAACAAATAAAGTTTCACCAAATAAGATTATAGCTTGGTTTAATTCTGAAGAGCCCTTAAGTGGATATGGAAAATTAATATTGGGAGAAAGCTTTATTTTAAAAGGCAATATTACTAAAGGGACTTCTTTGATTAAAGACGGATGGGTAACCGCAGAACTTAATAGAGCTGATATGAAATTTTTTAGAAAAAAATATAAGAAATATTTAAATGTGGAAGATTATATTAAACGTGCAGACTACTTAGCTTGGGAAGGTAAATTTTGGGATTTAAAAAGAATGCTAAGATATTTACCTAAAGACTATGAGTTACTTTATACAGCTAGGCAAATTTTAATGAGTAAATCTTATGGTGTTGATAATGCTATCAAAAATGTTCCAGCCAAACTTAAAAATGATGCTGGACTAAATTATGATCGACTTAAATGGAGAAGAAAAAGAGGTAGAGTAGATGATTCCTTAGAAATTATATTTAAAATTCCAAATAACAAAAATTACTTAGTTAGACCTGATAAATGGTGGAAGGAAAGAGCAATTATGGCAAGAGCTTTAATTTATAAGAAAAAATATGAGACCGCATATAAAGTTGCAAGCAAACATTCTTTAGATAAAGGTCCAGAATTTGCAGATGCTGAGTGGTTGAGTGGTTGGATTGCATTAAGTTTTTTAAATGATCCAATTTTAGCAATAGATCATTTTAATAATTTTTATCAAAATGTAAGTTATCCTATTAGTTTATCACGTGGAGCTTATTGGCTTGCGCGCTCTTATGAGAACATTGGTGATAAAGAACAATCTAAACAATGGTATACTGAAGCAACAAAATACTTATCAACTTATTATGGTCAACTAGCATTTTTAAAAACTAAACCAAATGAAAAATTTGAATTAAGTGAGCAAGCCATTGTTACTGAAGAATATAGAAAATATTTTTATAAAAAAGAATTAGTAAGAATTGTTCATCTTTTAGATGAATTAAACAAAGATAAATATACTAAAAATATATTAAGACATTTAGCAAATGATAACATTAAAAGTGGAAGTGAAATTCTAGCAGCTGAACTTGCAACAAATATATCAAGGTACGATTTTGCAATACAAATTTCAAAAATTGCCTCTTATCAAAAAAGATTTCATAATGATTTTAACTACCCGATTATAAGCACTCCTAAATACGTTAATGGAAGAAAAATACCAGAAACTGCTTTCATTCTTTCTCTTATTAGACAAGAAAGTGAGTTTGATATGAGAGCAAACAGTCACGTAGGAGCGCAAGGTTTAATGCAATTAATGCCTTACACGGCTAAACTAGTTGCTAAACAAGCAAAGCTACCTTATTCAAAATCGAGACTAACTTCTGATCCTGAATATAATATTAATTTAGGGTCTCATTATATAGCTGGTTTAATTTTGCAGTATGATGGTGCCTACCCTTTCGCTGCTGCTGCTTACAACGCTGGTCCCAAGAGAGTTAAATATTGGAAAAAAATAAATAAAAATCCTCAAAAAAAACAAATTGATTTTGTTGATTGGGTTGAATTGATTAAATTCAAAGAAACTAGAAACTATGTTCAGCGTGTTATGGAGAACTATAATGTCTATAGATATATACTGGAAAAAAAGCCTATTAAAATGAATGATTTTTTCAAAGATCAGCCCTTATTTTAATGGCGGAAGAGGAGGGATTCGAACCCTCGGTACAAGTTTCCCCGCACGGTCATTTAGCAAACGACTGGTTTCAGCCTCTCACCCACTCTTCCACTGCGATATTGATATACCCGATTGTATTGAATATTCAATATTTATAAAGTAATTCTTAATTAATATTATGAAAAATAAATATTCAGTATTTTCTTTAGTCAAAAATGCTTTTTCCTATCACGAAAATTGGCAAAAAGCCTGGAAAGATCCCACTATAAAAAAAGAATACGATGCAGTTATTATCGGTGGTGGCGGTCATGGCTTAGCGACAGCATACTATTTAGCTAAAAAACATAATATGAAAAATATTGCAGTTGTTGAAAAAAGTTGGATCGGTGGTGGTAATACTGGAAGAAATACTACAATTATAAGATCTAATTATTTATGGGATGCAAGTGCTGGTCTATATGATCATGCTTTAAAACTATGGGAAGGTTTGTCTCAAGAAATAAATTACAACGTAATGTTTAGTCAAAGAGGTGTAATGAACCTTGCTCACAATTTACAAGATATCAGGGATTTAAAAAGAAGAACACATGCTAATAGATTAAATGGTATCGATGCTGTGTATTTGAGCACTGAAGAAGTTAAAAAATTTTGCCCTATTATCAATACATCTTCTAATATTCGTTATCCAGTATTAGGTGGTACTTTACAAAGAAGAGCTGGTACTGCTAGACATGATGCTGTTGCATGGGGATATGCTCGTGGTGCTGATGAAATGGGTGTTGATATAATTCAAAATTGTGAAGTTAATGGAATTAAAAGAATTGGTGATGAGGTTGAGGGTATAGAAACAACTAAAGGATTTATAAAAACTAAAAAGATTGGTGTGGTTGCAGCTGGACACTCAAGTGTAATTGCTAATATGGCTGGGCTCAGATTGCCCTTAGAAAGTAAACCTCTTCAAGCTCTAGTCTCAGAACCAGTAAAACCAATTATTGACACTGTTGTAATGTCAAATGCAGTTCATGCTTATGTTAGCCAATCTGATAAAGGTGAACTTGTGATAGGTGCTGGTACTGATGATTATATTTCTTATTCACAAAAAGGTAGTCACGATATTGTTGAAGGAACTTTAAATGCAATTTTAGAACTTTACCCAATTTTTAGTAGAATGCGAATGCTCAGACAATGGGGTGGCATTGTAGATATTTGTCCAGATGCAAGTCCTATTATCAGCAAAACATCTGTAAAAGGTTTGTATTTTAATTGTGGTTGGGGAACAGGTGGGTTTAAAGCAACACCTGGATCAGGTGATTTATTTGCCTATACAATTGCAAATGATGAACCTCATAAATTAAATGCTGCTTTTAATTTAAATAGATTTAGTAGTGGTGACCTTGTTGATGAACATGGTGCAGCGGCGGTAGCACATTAATGTTTTTAATCACTTGTCCTTTTTGTGGTGAGCGCGAACAAAGTGAATTTAAAGCAGGTGGTGAAGCTCATATTGAAAGACCTAAACAACCTACAGAATTAAGTGACGATGAATGGGCAGAATATTTATTTATGAGAAAAAATATTAAAGGTGTTCAATTTGAAAGATGGAATCATGCTCACGGTTGCAGAAAATGGTTTAATGTAGCTAGAGACACTTCTAACGATGAAATAAAGTCAGTTTATAAAATGGGTGAAAAACCACCAACAATCTAATCTATGTCAAAAAATTTGAGAGTAAAAACTAGTAAGTTTATTGATGAAACGACAAAAGTTTCATTTAAATTTAATGGCAAAACTTATTACGGTTTTAAGGGTGATACTTTGGCCTCAGCATTACTATCTAATGACGTTCATTTAGTTGGAAGAAGCTTCAAATACCATAGACCAAGAGGAATAATGACGGCTGGTTCAGAAGAACCTAGTGCAATTGTACAAATAAATGACAACACTTCTTTAACCGAACCTAATGTTAGAGCTACTGAAATAGAGATTTATGATGGTTTAGAGGCAACAAGCCAGAATTGTTGGCCTAGTGTAAATTTTGACATTGGTGGAATAAATAATTTTATGTCTCCTATTTTACCTGCTGGTTTTTATTATAAAACATTTATGTGGCCAGCTAATTTTTGGGAAAAGTATGAGTACATTATAAGACATTCAGCAGGACTTGGGAAATCACCTACTAAGCCTGATCCGGATATTTATGAGCATAAATATATTCATTGCGATGTACTAGTTATAGGTGCGGGTATTACTGGAATTATGGCTGCAAAAACAGCTGCTAAAAATAATTTTAAAACTTTATTACTTGATGAAAAAAGTGAAATTGGTGGATCAACAATCTACCAAAATTCAGAACATATTAAGATTAATGATCAAAATTCTTCAACTTGGCTAGAAAATGAAATTAGTGAATTAGAAAAATTAGAAAACCTAGAAATTAAAACAAGAACAAGTGTTGCCGCCTATCATGGATATAATTATTTATTAGCTAGGGAAAATTTGACAGACCATCTTTCAGAGATTGAAAAAAAAAATAAAGTGAGACAAAGACTGTTAAAGATTAGAGCAAAAAAAGTAATTGTTGCTACTGGTTCTTTAGAAAGACCTCTTGTATTTGATAATAATGATAGACCTGGAATCATGCTTTCATCAGCTGTTAAAAAATATGCTGATTATTATGGTGTAGCAACTGGTCACAAAAATATTTTCTTTACAAATAATGATACGGCTTATGAAAGTGCTATTTCATTAAGCAAAAAAGGAATTAATGTTGAAGCTATTATTGATATCAGAGAACAATCAAATTCTGAATTTACTAATGAGGCTGAAAATTTAGGGATTAAAATTTATAGGTCTCATACAGTTGTAGATACTGAGGGTTATAAAAAAATAAATAAAATTACAATTATGGCATTGTCTAAAGATGGACAAGCTTTCACAAGCTCAGAAAAGATTATATTAGATTGTGATTGTTTAGCTATAGCTGGAGGGTGGACACCCGCGGTTCATTTGTTTACTCAATCAGGTGGAAAATTAAAATTTAGAGATGAAGATCAGGTTTTTATACCTAATAAATATCCATCAGATCAAATTAGCATTGGTTCTTGTAATGGTGAGTTTGAGCTTGATGATATGCTTAAGAATACATCAAAAACATTAAAAGAGTTTTTAAACATAAAAGAAACTGAGTATGATGATTTAAGTATCAAGTGTCCTAAAGATAAAGAAATTAGAAATATTTGGTTATTGCCATCTGATAAGACTCCTGGAAAAACAAAACCTTTTGTTGATTATCAGAATGATGCAACAGCAAAAGATATCAAGCTAGCACTTAGAGAAGGTTTTAGATCTATTGAGCACGTTAAGCGTTATACAACAACAGGCATGGGAACAGATCAAGGTAAACTTGGTAATATGCATGCATTGGGAATTATTGCTGAAACAGCTGGAGTTAAGATGGGAGAACTGGGTACAACAACATTTAGACCTCCTTACACACCTTTAACATTTGGAACTATTGTTGGTAGAAACGTTGGAGAATATTTTGATACATTCAGAAGAACACCGATTAACGACTGGCATATCAAAAATAATGCTGAATTTGAAAATGTAGGTCAGTGGAAAAGAGCCTGGTATTATCCAAAAAATGACGAAACCATGCATGAGGCTGTTCAAAGAGAAAGTAAAGCCGCAAGAGATAGCGCAGGTATACTGGATGCTTCAACACTTGGTAAAATTGATATTCAAGGAACTGATGCTTCAGAATTTTTAAATAGAATTTATACAAATGCTTGGTCAAAACTGGCTATAGGTAAGTGTAGATATGGTTTAATGCTTAATGAAGACGGCATGGTTTATGATGATGGTGTCACAACTAGACTTGATGAAAATCACTACATTATGACAACAACAACTGGTGGAGCTGCAAATGTATTAGGAAAACTTGAGGATTATCTTCAAACAGAGTGGCCAGAATTGGATGTCTACTTATCATCAGTCACAGATCACTATGCTACAGCAAGTGTTTGTGGTCCAAGTAGTAAAAAAATTCTAAATAAAATGATACCTGATCTTGATCTTTCAGATGAAAGTTTTCCACACATGTCCTTTAAGAATACAAAAATTGACAATATTAAATGTAGAATTATGCGTATTAGTTTTACAGGTGAACATAGTTATGAAATTAATATTCAAGCAAACTATGGTGAAGCCTTATGGAAGAAATGCATTGCAGCAGGTCAAGAGTTTAATATCACGCCTTATGGCACAGAGACGATGCACTTATTAAGAGCAGAAAAAGGGTTTATTATTGTTGGTCAAGATACAGATGGGACAATGACACCGATAGATTTACAAATGGATTGGATTGTTAGTAAAAAGAAATATGACTTTATTGGTAAAAGATCTCTTTATAGATCTGATACAATAAAGGAAGATAGGAAACAATTAGTAGGTCTTATAACAGATATTCCAACTGATGTTCTAGAAGAAGGAGCTCAGATAATTGCTAACACTAGTTTAAAACCTGTTGAAATGCTAGGTCATGTAACTTCAAGTTACTATAGTCCTAATTTAAATAAATCTATTGCACTAGCTGTAGTTAGAGGTGGTAAAAATATGCTAGGACAAAAATTATTTATTTCAATGAAAGATAAAAATATTAATGTAACTATTGTTGATCCTGTTTTTTTTGATAAAGAAAATGTGAGGTTAAATGCTTAATTATAAAACCTCTATTAAAGGTGATGTGACTTATTCTGATTTAGTCATTAAAGAAATTAAACCTATTATGAAATTAATCATAAGAGGCAAAACAAAAGATTTTATTACAACTATTGGTAAAAATCTTAATATGGTCCTACCAACAGAGTCAAATACATCTACATCAGCAGAAAAACTTACTGCATTTTGGTTAAGTCCTGATGAATGGATGCTGATATCAAATGAAACTGTGAGTGAGGACAATAATACTTATCAAGTTGAAGATGAATTAATCAAAAACATATCTAAAGTAAAATTGGGTGCAGTAACTGATGTGAGTGACCAATTTGTAATGCTGAATATAAAAGGTAGTAAAGTTTTTGATTTATTTGCCACTGGATCTCCTTTTAACTTTAATGAATTTAAAAATAAGAAAGGTTCAGTTGTTCAAACAATACTGTCGCATATTGATGTAATTATCCATCTTATGGAAATAAATGAGGTTAATTTACTTGTTAGGCGTTCTTTTTCCCAGCATTTACACTCTTGGATGAGTGATAGTGCGTCAAGGTTATAGTCTTATATTTATTAAAATTGTTGTTATAAGAGCGATATGAAAAAAATACTCCTTATAGTGCTATTAGCACTTTTACCCTTCTCTCTTAACGCAGAAACTAAGCTTGATCAAATTTTATCTTCTGGTGAGTTAAAAGTTGGAACTACAGGCGACTGGGATCCAATGACTATGAAGGATCCAGCTACTAATAAGTATGTTGGTTTTGATATTGATGTAATGAACGAATTAGCAAAGGATATGGGTGTAAAAATTACTTTTGTAGCCACTGAATGGAAAACTATTGTTTCAGGAATTACTGCAGGGAGATATGATATTTCTACAAGTGTAACTAAAACTCCAAAAAGAGCAGAAGTTGCTGGATTTACAGATACTTACTACAAGTATGGTACTGTTCCACTAATACTTAAAAAGAATTTAAAAAAATATTCAACGTGGAGCTCTTTGAATAATAAAAATGTAACTATTGCTACAACCCTAGGAACATCTCAGGAAGAAAAAGCTAAAGAGTTCTTTCCTATGTCTAAATTGCAATCAGTTGAATCTCCTGCTAGAGATTTTCAGGAAGTATTAGCTGGAAGAGCAGATGGAAATATTACAAGCTCAACAGAAGCCAATAAATTAATTGTCAAATACCCTCAATTAGCAATTGTTCCTGATGGAGAAAAAAATCCTGCCTTTTTAGCGATGATGGTTGGTAAAAATGATCAGGTTTGGAATGATTATGTTAATGCGTGGATTAAAGATAAAAAATCGTCTGGTTTCTTTAATAAACTACTCGCTAAATATAATTTAAAAAGCTTATAAAAAATTAGATATTATTCTCTAATTCATTATAACTTTAAGAGTGAAAAATTTATTTTTTTTACTTTTAATTTTACCTCTTACTTCTTGTAGTGGTCAAGATTTGGGATGGTTTATTCTATCACCCAATAGTGTTGAAGGATTAACTAACCTAAAATTTTTACTAAGTGGTTTAACAACAACTATTTATATTTCAGTAATATCTATAATCATTTCTGCAATGTTAGGGTTCATTGTTGCAATACCCTCTTTAGCTAAAAATAAATTTTTAACATACATAAACATTGGATATGTAGAAATTGTACGAGCAATACCGTTGCTTGTTTTAATTTTATGGATTTATTACGGTCTACCTATAATGACTGGATTAAGCTTCAGTCCATTTGTGTCTGGAATAATTGCACTAGCAATAAGTGAAAGTGCCTTTCAAGCAGAAATTTTTAGAGCAGGCATAAACTCAATTAAAAAGTCACAGTGGGAAGCAGGTTCATCTCTAGGTTTAACTTTTTATAAAAGATTAAGATTGGTGATCCTTCCACAAGCAATTAAAAACATCTTGCCTGCATTAGGCAATCAGTTTGTATATGTATTAAAGATGTCTTCATTAGTATCAATTATAGGTATTGGTGACCTAACAAGAAAAGCTAATGAATTAGTTGTGTCAACTTACAGACCATTAGAAATTTATACATTTTTAATCTTGGAGTATTTAATTTTGATATTGATTGTTTCATTCTTTGTAAGAAAATTAGAAAAAAAACTTGAGCAAGATGGAAATAATTAATGAATAATTTAGATAATATAAATTATGATGTTGATCTAAACGATGGTGTTATTACTTTTAAAAACATTAATACTACACTTGGTTTTGTTAGATACAATAAGACAGCTGAAGTTGAATATATCTTTGTTAATCCCATGTTTAGACGCCAAGGACTTGCTAAAAAACTATTAAGTATTGTTGAGGAAAAAACTAAAATCAAACCTACACCTCAAGACCCAATCAGTCCTTTGGGTGAAAAACTATTCAATATTAGTTAACTTTTTTTTGTATGCTTATATTTTATACAAATCAAAATATCCTTAAATAATATCTTATTTGGAAAAATATCTTTTATTTCATTAATGCCTTTAATGATTTGAGATTTACTTAGATTAACAAGGCATGAGATGTATTTTTGTTTTAACATTTGAGTATATTTATTTTTAGTTATTAAAACTTTAAACTTAAATTTATCAATTTTATTACCTTTTAACATTTTACTAGCTGATTTAAGCATTCTCGAATCTCTCTTTAACCCTCTATTAAGTTTTTGTTTCATTAATTTAAAACAGGGGATTTCATTATTCAAAGTATTCAAAGAGAATATAAGTAAAACACCATTTTTCTTTAAATTATTTTTACAAGCTTTTATTAGTTTTGATCTTTGGTCTTGATTAAAAAAATGAAGTGTTTGTTTAATCATTATTAAATCAAATTTATTTTGATTATTTTTAAAAAATTTAAATACATTCAGGTTTTTAAAATCTATTGATCTATCTACATCTTTATGTTGCACAGAGTCTATTCCAATTGGTCTATTAGTTAACTTCAACTTTCTAGATAAAGAGCCAAAAATTTTTCCCCTGCCACATCCTATATCTAATATTCTTGAGTTTTTATTGAGTTTTTTTTTCTTTAGTAAAAAAAAATTAAAAGAACTTATATAAGCACTAGATGATAACCATGTTTTGTTATCCCAATTTTTTAACACTTTCATAATAATCTTAATTATTTTTTCTAAAGTCCCAAGGATAGTCAAACTCCATAGACCACATGCCTATTTTATTGATTCTTGCATAATCTTCATCAGGTATAAATTTTTTTGAATATCTTCTGTAGGCAAATGCATAACCACTTCTAACAAGGTAACTTGATAGACTTTCATTATTAACAAAACATTCTGCTAGTGTTCTTTTGTATTGATCTTTTCCCTCACTAATACATTCAACATTATTATTTCCAATTTTATCAATAAGAATTTGTTTTGCCGTAACACCACAAAGATCTTTAATACCTTCTTTAAGACAGTTTTGTTTCAATTCAGGTGTATCTATTCCGGTAAATCTAATTTTTTCTCCATTAAGATGAATTGTATCTCCATCAACAATTTTAATTGTTTGAGATTTGACCTGGTTAATAGTTAAAATAGATATTAGTGTTGAGACACTAATAAGAAAAATGGCTTTTCTTTTGTTTAAAAACATTATTTAAAAAGTATCCAATAAAGATGATTACTGCAATACCCATAAACCAATTGGTTGCCATGATGGTGTAAAAAATATCTGCGTAATCTCCACCTCTAATATTAATTACATACCATAATAATAAGAAAGGAAATGCGGTTAATCTTAGAACGCTTAAGTAAAGACTATAAATCGGTTTTTTAAGTGCTTGAAAAACTGCTGTTGTAATAAAAAACACAGGATAAATAGGAGCTATTAATGCAGCAACTTTTAAATATATTGCACCATGATAAATAGCTTCTGCATTATCTGTAAATTGAGATACAAAAAATTCTGCACCAAAGAATAGAATCACGCCAGCTAAGGCCATAAAAGAAGATCCAAAAAATAACGCTTTAGTATAAAGTTCTCTAATACGGTTATAATTTTTAGCACCAAAGTTTTGCCCACCAATAGAAAGTACTGCTGTATTTAAACCAATTACTGGTAGTAAAAAAACTTGTTCAACTCTTAAAGCTGCACCATAACCTGCTGTTGCGAGATCACCAAATTGTCCAATAAAATATAAAATATTAAAAATACCTACACCGATAAACAACATGCTAATCATTATTGGCATTGCTTGTGAGAACAATTCCTTAAGAAGATTAAATTTAGGAATAAAACATTTAATAGATAAATACTTTCTTAATTTACATGAGTTAATTTTGTAAGCTAAATAAATAGTACCAATAGATTGAGCAATAACAGTTGCTATCGCTAGACCACCTATACCGTAGGCTGGAACAATTCCGTATCCCCAGATAAATAATGGATTTAAAAAAATATTTAAAAAGAAACTAAAGATAAGAACATTTCTATAACTTTTAGTATCACCCTGTGCATTCAAAGCTCCATTTAAAGAGATTTGAATCATAACTATAAATGTTCCATAAAATATTATATCCAAGTATTCTCTAGTTAAAGCAATACCAGCAACATCTGATCCCATAACACCCAAGAGAAAATCAGAAGCATTTAATCCAAATAAAGTAACAACAATTGAGGTGACTAATGCAAAAATTATTGATTGAGCAATAAATAGTGATGCTTTATTAATTTTTTTAGCACCTAATAAATTACCAATACAAGAGTTCGTTGCAGCACCAATGCCAACACCAACAGCAATGATGACAAAATAAATTGGAAAAGATTTTGCTATTGCACTTATAGCTTCTGCAGAAATTCTACCTGCAAACCATGTATCAACTAAATTATAGAATGTTTGAAACAAAGAACCAACACTAGCAGGGATAGTTACCTTTTTAAGTAGTGACCAAATTGGATCTCTGGTTAAATTTATGGCTTTTGACAATTGTTTTTCCTATTTAAATTCTTTTTGAAATATATGCTTTGAACTACTCTTTTTAGCAAGGTTTATTTGCTTTTGTCTCATTCGAAATCTCTCTTTTTGAGTTTGAGTTAAATTATCATGACAGTTTACGCATGAAACACCCTCCTCATATTTTTTAGACTTCTTATCTTTGGGTGAGACAGGTTTTCTACATCCACTACACATTGAGTATGTACCAGTTATCAATCCATGTTTAACACTGATTCTGTTGTCAAAAACAAAGCATTCGCCATTCCATAGACTTTCTTTTTTCTTAACATTTTTTAAGTAATTTAAAATTCCACCTTTTAATTGATAAACATTTTTAAAGCCTTTTTTTTCTAAAAACACTGAAGCTTTCTCACATCTTATTCCACCAGTACAAAACATTGCAATTGGTTTTGTTTTTTTTAGTTTATTTAAGTATTTTGGAAATTCTCTAAAATTATCAACATCAGGATTAATTGATGTTTTAAAGGTACCTACATTATACTCAAATGGTTTTCTTGAATCTAAAACTAATGTCTCTTTATCATTAATCAATTTATTCCACTTTTTAGGATCAACATGATTATCTTTTTTATTTTTTGATGATAAAGAAAGACCCATAGGGACTACTTCTTTTTTAATTTTAACTCTTAGTTTGTGAAACGGTTGAAATTTACTTTTAGAAATATTTTCACTATCAAATTTTTTAAAATCTAATATTTTTTTAATCTTTGTGATAGTTGATTTTAGATTGGAAGCTTTTCCTGAGATTGTTGCATTAACTCCTTCATTGGCTATGATTATTGTTCCTCGGATATCTTTTTTAATTAAAAAATCCTGAAGTAAAACCTTATTTTTTTTCAAAGAAGTAAGTTTTTTAAATTTGTAAAAACCAGAAACATCGAACATTATAAAACTCTACAAACAGTCATTCCATCACCTAAAGGTATAATGATTTGTTCCACTCTTTTATCATTCGCAACATATGTATTAAAATCTCTGATATTAACTGTGAATTTATCTAAACTATCTTCATCAGCAACTTCACCATGCCACAAAACATTGTCCACAATAATCAATCCACCTTTATCCAATAACTTCAGTGATCTTTCGTAATATTCTTTATAATTCATTTTATCAGCATCAATAAAAACCATATCAAATTTACTATTCTTTAATTCATCCAAACTGTCTAATGCTGGTTTAACAATTGTTTGAATTTTATTATCCAGATTAGCTTTTTTAAAAAAACTTACTGCTACTTTGTTCGTTCCTTCATCTTTATCAAGCGCTACAAGTTTGCCATCATCCGGTAATGCTAATGCTACAGAAAGTGCACTTAACCCAGTAAAAGTACCAATCTCAAGTACATTTTTAATGTTAGAAGTTTTTATAATTAAATAAAGGAAATGACATTGGGATATCGCTACTTGCATTCTCTTAACGTCCCCAAGTGTACTATTGTAATCGATTATTTCTTGCTGAACGGGATTTAATTTTAAACTAAATTTATTTATATATTTTTCAAGTTTTTCAGTAATTTCAAGGTTCTTACCCATGATTTTTTAAGTCCTTTGTGTCTATCTATTTCAGGAATATTAAAGCTTTTTCTTTAATATCTCATTTATTAATTTAGGGTTAGCTTTACCATTTGAAGCTTTCATTGCTTGTCCTACAAAGAAACCAAACAATTTTTCTTTACCACTCTTATATTCAATAGCCTTTTCTCTATTATCATTGATAATTTTATCTATTAAAGCCTCTAATGCTTTAGGGTCGCTTTCTTGTTTTAAACCTTTTTCTTCAACAATTATTTGAGGATCTATGTCTCCATCAATCATTAACTCAAATATTGTTTTAGCTATTTTTCCTGAAATCGTTCCATTTTTAATTAAATTAATTAATTTTGCTAAATTTTTTGAACTTATAGGACATTCAGATATTTCTAAATTTTTATTATTTAAAACAGCAAATAATTCACCTGTAATCCAGTTAACCGCTAATTTCATATCTCGGTTTTTGCCCATTTTAGCAACAACTTCTTCAAAATATTTCGCTGTATCAATATCTGAAACTAGTATTGTTGCTTCATAGGGAGATACTTTAAATTCATCAATAAATCTTTTCTTTTTATCATCTGGTAATTCTGGAATATCAGTTTTTAACTTTTCAATAAATTCATCAGTTACTTCTAATGGTAATAAATCTGGATCTGGAAAATATCTATAATCATGAGCATCTTCTTTAGATCTCATAGATCTTGTTTCATTTTTTTTGGTATCAAATAATCTTGTTTCTTGATCGACTGTTTTACCTTCTTCAATTAAATCAACTTGTCTATTCGCTTCATAATCAATAGCCATTTGCATAAATTTAATTGAGTTAACATTTTTAATCTCACAACGGGTTCCAAGCTTATCAGAACCTTTAATTCTAACAGAAATATTAACATCGGCTCTTAATGAACCTTCCTGCATATTTCCATCACACGTACCAAGGTATCGCATAATAGATCTTAATTTTTTAACATAAGCACTAACTTCATCTGGAGTTCTCATATCTGGTTTACTAACAATTTCCATTAGGGCTACACCAGATCTATTTAAATCAACTAATGTATTTTGTGGGTCCATATCATGAATACTTTTTCCAGCATCTTGTTCTAAGTGTAATCTTTCTATACCAACTTCCTTTTGACCATGTGCCATATCAAGAATAACGGTGCCCTCTCCTACTATTGGATATTTAAACTGTGAAATTTGATAACCTTGTGGAAGGTCTGCATAAAAATAATTTTTTCTATCAAAAACTGATCTTTTATTAATTTGAGCCCTTAAGCCTATACCCGTTTTAATTGCTTGTTTTACACAGTACTCATTAATAACTGGAAGCATTCCTGGAAATGCTGCATCAACTAAACTTACTTGCGTATTTGGTTCAGCACCAAAAGTTGTTGATGAAGATGAAAACAATTTTGAATTTGATGTAACCTGTGCATGGACTTCAAGACCGATTACCACTTCATAAACATTATCACGTCTTTCAATTAAATATTCTGAATTATCTTTAGTCATCTATTTAATCCACCAATCAGTAATTTTATTTTTAAACTGAATTTTTTCTTCCATGGCATAAGCAATATTTAAAATACTTTGTTCATCAAAAGCTTTACCAATAATTTGTAATCCTAAAGGGTAGCCTTTAACGTCTACACCCGCAGGTATAGAAATTGCTGGTAAACCAGCCAAATTAACTGGAACTGTGAATATGTCATTTAAATACATTGAAACTGGATCGTTAGTCTTTTCACCAATTTTAAATGCTGCACTTGGTGTCGATGGAGTTAAAATTGCATCAACTTTTTTATAAGTTTCATCAAAATCATTTTTAATTAATTTTCTAACCTTTTGCGCCTTTAGATAATAAGCATCATAATAACCTGATGACAGAACATATGTTCCAATCATTATTCTTCTTTGAACTTCACTGCCAAAACCTTCAGATCTTGTTTTTTCGTACATATCAATAAGGTTTTCACCCTTAGATCTAAAACCATACTTAACGCCATCATATCTAGCTAAGTTTGAAGATGCCTCTGCTGGAGCTACTATATAATAAGTAGGTAGAGCATAATTTGTATGAGGTAGAGAGATTTCAACAATTTCAGCGCCACAATCTTTTGCATACTCAATTCCCTTAGTCCATAAATCTTCTATCTCTTTTGGCATTCCATCAACTCTATACTCTTTTGGAATTCCAATTTTCTTACCTTTAATATTGTTTGTTAATTCTTTGCTGTATTCATTTCTTTTAAAATCAATTGATGTTGAATCTTTTTCATCATAGGTGCTA
Organism: Candidatus Pelagibacter sp. Uisw_099_02; assembly: GCF_047727625.1. Taxonomy (GTDB): domain Bacteria; phylum Pseudomonadota; class Alphaproteobacteria; order Pelagibacterales; family Pelagibacteraceae; genus Pelagibacter. The sequence goes on from NZ_CP159822.1 coordinate 622,363, forward strand.
ATTATTTCTTGAAGTAATGCACAATCTTTAACATCTTTAGACATCGGTCCTGCTTGATCAAGTGAAGAAGCAAAAGCAACAATTCCATATCTTGAGCAACTTCCATAAGTTGGCTTTAATCCAACGGTACCTGTAAATGAAGCAGGTTGCCTAATAGAGCCACCAGTATCAGTTCCAATTGTAATAGGCGTTAAATTAGCTGCTAGAGCTGATGCAGAGCCTCCTGAAGAGCCTCCTGGAACTAAACCTTTATCTATTGGACTTTGTACATTTCCAAAAAAACTAGTTTCATTAGATGAGCCCATTGCAAATTCATCGCAATTTAACTTACCAAGTAATATTGCACCTTCATTCCAAATGTTTTGAGTAACAGTAGACTCGTATGGTGGAATAAAATTATTTAAAATTTTACTACCCGCTGTAGTTTTCACATCTTTAGTGCAAAACAAATCTTTAACTGCCATTGGAACGCCTGGAAGTTTTAAATCAAAATTAGGTTTTCGATCAAAGCTTTTAGCTTTCAAAAGTGCATTAGAAAAATCTTCTGTTATGTAAGTATTTAGATCTCTAGACTTTTCTCCTCTATTAATAAAAGCTTTAGTAGTTTCTTCAGAAGAAATTTTTTTATCTTTAATATTTTTAACTAACTCAGTTAAAGTGAGTGAAGTGATATCTGACATTATTCAACAACCCTTGGTACTACAAAAAAATCTTCATTTTCTTCTGGTGAGTTTTTTAATATTTGATCTCTTATATTTTTACTTTTAACCTGATCAGGTCTTAATTTTAATGTGGTTTCTGCAACAGAGGTTAAAGGCTCAACATTATCAGTATTGAGTTCATTCAATTTTTCAATAAAATCAAATATAGAGTTAAGATCTCCAGCTAATTTATTAGCTTTTGCATCATCAACTGAGATTCTTGATAATTTAGATATATGCTTTATTGTTTTAAGATTAATTGTCATGTGGTAATTAAATATATCGGCAAACTATCACTTAAGTAAAAAATATACAATATGATCACAATTGAAGATTTTAAAATAAAACACTTAAATAAGGTAAGATTTATTGGTTTAGATTTAGGTTCCAAAAGAATTGGTGTCTCAATTTGTGATGAAAGACAATCCATAGCCACACCCTTTAAAACCATAAACAAAACCAACACAAACGAACTAATTGATGAACTTAAGGTAATAATTAAAGATAATAATATTGGTGGAATAATTGTAGGGAACCCAGTTAATATGGATGGCAGTCTAGGAAGATCCGCTCAATCAGTTAATGACGTTGCATCAAATATATCAAAATCTATAAACCTACCTGTAATATTGTGGGATGAGAGACTTTCAACAGTTGGCGCATTTAATTTATCAAGTTTATTAGACGTTAATGTTTCAAAAAGAGTTAAAACAATTGATCAAAACGCTGCAGCCTTTATTTTACAAGGGGCAATAGACTTTTTAAATAATTAATACTTGCCATAGTGATGGTTAATAGTTATAGAGTTAATTTTAATGGCAATCAAAATAAATAAAGCTATTAAGATTTCTCAAAAACACCTCCTAGGTATTCAGGATCTATCAATTAATGATGTTAATTTCATTTTAGAAGAGGCTAAAAGTTTCATTAAATTAAATCAAAGTAAAAACAAAAGATTAAATGTATTAAGTGGTAAAACTCAAATTAATTTGTTTTTTGAACCCTCCACTAGAACACAAAGTTCATTTGAATTAGCTGGAAAAAGATTAGGTGCAGATGTTATGTCAATGAATATGGGAAATTCAGCTATTAAGAAAGGTGAAACACTAATAGATACTGCAATGACTTTAAATGCAATGCATCCTGATATAATTGTGATTAGACACCAGGATTCAGGTGCATGTAATCTTTTATCTCAAAAAGTAAATTGTGCAGTACTTAATGCTGGTGATGGAAGCCGTGAACACCCTACTCAAGCTTTATTAGATGCTTTAACAATTATAAACCGTAAAAAGAAAATTGAAGGTTTGAGAATAGCAATTTGTGGAGACATAACCCATTCACGAGTTGCAAGATCAAATATTTATCTTCTAAATATGTTGGGTGCAGAAGTTAACATTATTGCACCATCTAACTTAATGCCAAAAGAAATAGAAAAGTTTGGCGTTAATACATTTACAGATATGAAAAAAGGTCTGAAAGATTGTGATATTGTAATGATGCTAAGGTTACAAAATGAAAGAATGACTAGTTCTTTCTTGTCTTCAAATAGAGAATACTATGAATATTATGGACTAACTCCAGATAAACTTGCTCATGCAAAAAATGATGCTTTGATCATGCATCCGGGTCCAATGAATAGAGGGATCGAAATTGATACAAAATTGGCAGATGACATTAACAGAAGTGTGATTAAGGAACAGGTAGAACTAGGTGTTGCAGTAAGAATGGCTTGTTTAAAAATATTTTGTGAATAAATGAAAAAACAATACTTTATAAATGCAAATATAATTGACCCTCATAACTCTATTAATGAGAACGGTGGATTAATTATTGGTGAAGATGGTTTAATTGAAGCTATTGGCAAAAAAGTAAATTCTAATAACATTCCTTCAAGAGAAAAGGTAATAGAATTAAATGGCAAATATATATTCCCAGGTCTTGTTGATATGCGTGTCTTTGCAGGTGAACCTGGTTATGAATATAAAGAAAATTTTAGAACTCTAAGTAATGCAGCACTTGCAGGAGGCGTTACTTCAGTTGTAACTATGCCAAATACAGATCCAATTATAGATAATGTTTCAATAGTAGATTTTTTAAAAAGACGTGGAAGAGACAAATCTAAAGTTAATGTTTTTCCAAGTGCCGCCCTTACCAAAAATACTGAAGGAATTAGTATGACTGAATTTGGTCTACTTCAAAGTAGGGGAATAATTGGATTTACTGATGGAGTTAAAACAATTCAAAACACTCGACTGATGTCACGTATAATGAATTCAGCTAAAGATTTGGGTACACTGATCATGCAACACGCTGAAGATTATGATTTATCTAAAAATGGAATGATTAATTCTGGAATTATTGCAACTAAACTTGGATTATCCGGAATACCTGCTGTTGCCGAAAGAATAATTATTGAAAGAGATTTAACGTTACTTGAAAATATCAAATGCAGATATCATATATCACAAATTTCGGCTGCAAAATCTGTTGAAATTATTGAGGAAAGAAAAAATAAAGTTAAATTTACGACAGGTGTCTCCATAAATAATCTTTCATTAAATGAAAATGATATTGGTGATTTCAGAACTTTTTTAAAATTATCACCACCGTTAAGAACTGAAGAAGATAGAATTGCACTAGTGCAAGGATTAAAAGATGAAACGATAGATGTTATTGTATCCGATCACAAACCGGAAGATGAAGAGCAAAAACGATTAACATTTGCACAAGCTTCTACAGGAGCTTCTGGAATAGAAACGCTTTTATCATTAAGTCTAGAGTTATATCACAATGGCTCTGTTAAATTAGAAACCATAATTAAAGCTTTAACATCAAACCCTGCAAAAATTTTAAAAATTAAAAAAGGTAATCTTTCAGTGGGTAATGAAGCAGATTTTTGCATTGTAGATATTGATAAACCATGGGTTGTTAAAAAAGATAAACTTATTTCTAAATCAAAAAACACTTCCATTGAAGACAAAAAACTCCAAGGTAAAGTCACTAATACATTTGTAAAAGGTGAAGAATTATTTAAGTTATAATAATGGAATATTTAATTGTTGCATTAAGCTCATATTTATTAGGATCAATACCTTTTGGTTTTATACTTACAAAAATATTTTTAAAAAAAGATATTAGAGATATTGGCTCAGGAAATATTGGAGCTACAAATGCTCTTAGAACAGGCAATAAAACGTTAGGCTACGCAACTTTATTACTGGATATAATAAAAGCTGTACTACCTGTTTTATATGCGAAATTTAATTATCCCGATTATATCTTTATTGCATCACTAAGTGCATTCTTAGGTCACGTTTTCCCTATATGGCTTAAATTTAAAGGGGGTAAAGGTGTTGCAACATATGTTGGAATATTGTTTTCAATAAACATAATTTTGGGTTTGGTATTTGTCGTTAGTTGGACTGTTACATTTCTTATTTCAAAATACTCATCACTCTCATCATTGGTTGGTGGTTTAGTGGTTCCAATTTATTTAATAATTTTTGAAAATTATAATTCAATTTTTTTCATAATAATGTTTGTTCTTATATTCTATACACATAGAGAAAACGTCAAACGATTGAAAAACAAAGAAGAAACTAAGACAAAAATTTATTGATTTGACTATCTAAGTCTTTTAAGTAATTTGTTTAGTAATGAATCTTGTAGTCGTAGAAAGTCCAGCTAAAGCAAAAACTATCAATAAATATCTAGGTGATGATTATATTGTATTAGCAAGCTATGGTCATATTAGAGACCTTCCTTCAAAAAATGGCTCTGTTGATCCAGAAAATAATTTTAAAATGGAATGGGAAGTAGATAATTTTTCTAAGAAATATCTTAAAGAAATTACAGATGCGGCTAAAATTTCATCAAAAATCATACTGGCAACTGACCCAGATCGCGAGGGAGAAGCGATTGCTTGGCATGTTAAAGAATATTTAAATGAGAAAAAATTAATTAAAGACAAACATGTAGAAAGAGTTGTTTTTAATGAAATTACAAAAAAAGCAGTTATTCATGGAATTGAAAACCCACGCCAAATAGAGCCACTACTTGTTGATGCCTATATGGCTAGAAGAGCCTTAGACTATTTAGTTGGTTTTAATATATCACCAATTTTATGGACAAAGTTACCTGGCTCTAAATCTGCAGGGCGTGTTCAGTCAGTTGCTTTAAAATTAATTACAGAACGAGAACATGAAATAGAGCTTTTTGATCCTGAAGAATTTTGGACATTAAGTGTTCAATTCAACGATAATGATAAAAATTCTATATTAGCAAGTATTACTCAATTAAACGATAAAAAAATTGAAAAATTTTCTTTTAAAAATAAAGCTGAAATTGATGAAGCAATTGATGAGGTAAAATCTCAGAAGTTCAATATAAATGACATCTCAAGCAAAGTTATTAGCAGAAACCCTTCTGGCCCTTTTACTACCTCTACATTACAGCAAGTTTCTTCTGGTAAATTAGGATTTGGAGCATCACGAACAATGCAGATAGCTCAAAAACTTTATCAAGGTATAGAAATAGGCGGTGAAACTATTGGTCTTATCACGTATATGCGAACAGATGGTACCAATCTATCTACAGACGCTATAGAAACATTTAGAAAATATATAAAAAATGAGTTTGGTGATGAATATGTTCCAGATAATGCAGCAAGTTATTCTGGTAAAAAGTCTAAAAATGCTCAAGAAGCGCATGAAGCAATTAGACCCACAGATATTATGCGTGCACCAGATACAGTTAAAAAATATCTAAGTTCAGATCAGCATAAATTATATGATTTAATATGGAGCAGAGCCCTATCCTCTCAAATGAAACCTGCTCAATTTGATAGAAATACTATAACTATATCCTCAGATGACAATAGAACAATCTGTAAGGCTAGTGGATCTGTTATTAAGTTTGATGGTTTCTTAAAGGTTATGAAAGATACTAAAAAAGATGATGATGAAAATAACCTTCCTGAAATGAACAAAGGTCCAGTTAATTTAGAGGCTTTATTAGATGAACAACATTTTACACAGCCACCACCAAGATACTCAGAAGCAAGTTTAGTTAAAAAATTAGAGGAGCTTGGTATTGGAAGACCTTCAACTTATGCAAGTATAATATCTGTTATATCTACTAGAGGGTATGCGGAAGCAATTAATAAAAGATTTCACCCAACTGATCGTGGTAAACTAATTTCTGCTTTTCTTGAAAAACTTTTCTCTAAATATGTTGACTATAACTTTACTGCAAGTTTAGAAAATCAACTTGATGACATTACTACCGGCAAGGAAGGATGGATAAAAGTTCTTGAGTTATTTTGGAAAGATTTTAATCAAAATGTGTCTGAGGTTAAAGAGAAAAGAACTAGAGAAGTTTTAGATCTATTAAACGATAGTCTAGGTAGTTTAATCTTTGAAAGAGATAAAGATGGAAATATTAATAGACAATGTAAGTTATGTAACAATGGATCATTAAGTTTAAAAAATAGTTTTAGAGGTGGTGCTTTTATAGGTTGTTCAAATTATCCAGATTGTAAATTTACTAGACCTCTATCTAAGACTAAAGCTGCTGCTCAATCACAGCTAGCTGAACCAAAGTTTATAGGAAAACATGAAAATGGAAATGATATGTATCTTAAAAATGGAAGATTTGGACCCTATCTGCAGTATGAAAAAATTGATGAAATGAAAGAAGAAATTGTTATTGAAACAAAAAAGAAAAAGAAAACAAAAAAAAAGAAGGTAGAAAAAGAAGATAACAATTTAAGAAATGTTTCTATACCTAAGGGAATTACATTGGATAGTGTGGACCTTGATAGGGCTAAATTTTTATGTTCATTACCAAAAATTTTAGGTATTAACCCTGAAAATCAAAAAGATATCATTTTAAACTCAGGAAGATTTGGTCCATATCTAAAGTGTGAAAATAAATCTGCTAGAATTGAAAATGTTGAAGAAATTTTTTCAATTGGTTTAAATAGAGCAATAACTTTAATAGCAGAAGCTAAACCTGGCAGAATGTCAGCATCAATTATAAAGGATCTAGGAGAGCACCCTGAAGATAAAAAACCAGTTAGAGTAATGAAGGGTCAATATGGACCTTATATCAAGTATAAATCCCTTAATGCAACTATACCTGAAGAAAAAGACCCTTTAGAACTTAATATGGAAGAAGCATTAATATTGATTGAGAAAAGAAAAGAATACGATAAAAATAAGAAATCAAATAAAAAAAAATGAAAAAATTATATATTTTAATATTGATGCTAACATTTATTTTTAATCCATTAAATGCTGAGGATAAGAAAGACTGTGATGGAAAAAAACTAATAAATAAAATTTGGTGTAAATCAAAGAAAATGAAACTAAAAGATGAAGATGGAAAATCAAATTTTTCTCTTAAACCAGATTTGAATAAATTTAGTGATAGTAAAACTTTAGCAGATCTATTTAAAAAAAAAGATTAATGTCATTCGAAAATAGAATTAAAGAATTGAATTTGCAACTACCAGAAGCTAGAGATCCTGTTGGATCATATGTTGCATCAAAAATTATTGGTAAGATGCTATTTATATCGGGTCAAATCTCGATCACTCAAAATGGTGAATTGATAAAAGGAAAAGTTGGAAGAGATTTAAAAACAGAAGATGGTTATGAGGCTGCTAAAAGATGTGGTTTAAATATAATTTCACAAGTCAAAAAAGCTTGTCATGGTGATCTATCAAAAGTTAAATCTTGTATTAAATTAACTGGATTTGTCAATTCAACTGAAGATTTTATTGAGCAACCTAAAGTAATTAATGGTGCATCTGATTTAATAGTGTCAGTATTTGGTGATAAAGGAATGCATACAAGAGCTGCAGTTAGCACCAATAGTTTGCCTCTTGGAGTTTCAGTCGAAGTTGATGCTATTTTTGAATTAAACTAACAACCAATACCAAAATATTTAATTTTTAATTCTTTCATTTTAGCTGGTGAACAAATATTTCTCATATCAAATATAATAAATTTTTTGTTTTTAACTTTTTTTTTGAAATTTATTGATTTAAATTCATTCCATTCTGTATGAATTATTATTAAATTTGAGTCTTTAATTGCAGAATCAATATTAATTGAGAAATTAACATTTTTTATTTTTTTAAAATCATCTTTTTCACCAGTTGGATCATAATAATTTACTATAGCGCCTTTTTTGATCAATGAGGGTATCATTGACAAACTTGATGAATCTCTCATATCATCAGTATTGGCTTTAAATGTAACTCCTAAAAAACATATTTTTTTATTCTTAATTTTACCATTTAAAATATTAAAAACTCTTTCCAATAATAATGAAGATCTATTTTCATTAGATTTAATTACACTTTTAATAACTGATAAATTTGTTTTATACTTATCAGCAGTAGTGGTGATTGCTTTAGTATCTTTTGGAAAGCATGATCCACCATAAGCAGGTCCAGCTCTAAGAAAGCGTCCACCAATTCTTTTGTCTAATCCCATTCCAATTGAAATATCCTCAATATTTACATTTATTTTTTCACATAAATTTGCAAGTTCATTAATAAAAGTTATTTTTGTTGCTAAAAAAGCGTTAGATGCATACTTAATTAATTCTGCAGCTCTTCTTGACGTATTAACATATTTAGCACCTTTTGATATTAAAGGTGAATAAAGATTTTTTAAAATTTTATTTGATTTCTTATTATTTGTTCCAATAACAACTCTGTCAGGATAAGTAAAATCTCTTATAGCCTCACCTTCTCTTAAAAACTCAGGATTTGAAACAACTGAAAAAAGTTTCTTAGATACTTTATGTGAAATAATTTTTTCTATTTCATCTCCTGTAGTTACAGGGACTGTAGATTTGGTGATAATAATCTTAAATTTGGAAATAGCACTTCTTATTTCTTTAGCAGCATTATAGATTTGACTTAAATCAGCGCCATTACCATTTTTTTTTGTTGGTGTTCCAACACAGATGAATACGATATCAGATTTTGCAATTGAATCTTTTAAATTTGTTGAAAATTTTAATCTTTTATTCCTATAATTTTTTATAACTAATTCATCCAAACCTGGTTCATAAATTGGAATAATACCTTTTTTTAAATCATCAATTTTTTTAATGTCACGATCTACACAAATAACATCATTACCAATGTCAGAAAAGCAAACACCACTAACTAAACCAACATATCCAGTTCCTATCATGCATAATTTCATATCTTTGCAATCTCCATAGTTGAATTGATATAACCCTTCATTGTTCCACAATCTAAATATTTACCAAAAAATTTATGGCCAATGAATTTTTCATTATCATTAATTAGTAATTCTATTGCATCAGTAATATGAATTTCTCCACCTTTTCCAGGTTTAAGATTTTTTAATTTATTAAAAATAGTCTTGGGCAATATATATCTACCAATAACAGCTTTATTAGAGGGTGCATGTTTTGGATTTGGTTTTTCTACTACACTTTTTATAATAAAGTTAGCATTATCAATTTTCTTTTTAACATTATAAATACCCCATCTTGCAACTTCTTTTTTATGAACACTCATACTAGCCATGACAGACGAGTTAAACTTTTTATGAATAGCAATCATAGATTTAGAACAATTTTTTTTGATTATTAAATCATCTGGCAATAGCATTAGAAAATACTTATCTTTTATAAACCTCATAGTCTTAAGTACAGCATCTCCTGTTCCAAGTGGTTTATCTTGAAAAACAAACTTAATCATTTTTTTATATTTTAAAATTTTTTTATATTCATTAACGATACGAGGGTCTTTCTTTTTCTTAATAATATCTTTATAAAATTTATCATTATAAAAATAATTTTTTATCATGATTTTTTTTTTTGAGATAACAAATATCACTTCTTTAATTCCAGCTTCTATACATTCGTCAAGAATATATTCTATTCCTGGTTTACCATTTATTGGTAAAAGTTCTTTAGCAAATACACTTGTCAATGGGAGTAGTCTGGTCCCAAGTCCAGCTAAAGGAATTATAGCTTGTTTAATCATTCAAATGTTTTACTTATTAATATTATTATTACAAATGAAATTAATAAAAGAAATAATTGATTTAAATAAGGCAATTAATAAAGAAACGAGATTAGGGTTTGTTCCTACGATGGGTAGCCTTCATAAGGGCCATGAAGCTCTAATAAAGATATCTAAAAAGAAGTGTAAAAAAACACTAGTTTCTATTTTTGTTAACCCCAAGCAATTCAATAATAAAGAAGATTATAAAAATTACCCCAGAAATTTAAATAATGATCTTAAAATACTTAAACGATTAAAAGTAGATTATGTGTTTATTCCAACAATTGACCAAATTTATAAAAATAAAAAATTAACTAAAATTTCAATAAAAAAATCAGATAAAGTTTTATGTGCAAATTTTCGAAAGGGTCATTTTGAAGGTGTTCTCAATGTTTTAAACCGTTTTGTAATATTAATAGCTCCAAAAATAATTTTTTTAGGAGAAAAAGATTATCAACAATTTTTTCTAGTAAAAAAATTTATAGAAAAAAGACACAAAACTAAAGTTTACCTTTGTAAAACTATCAGAAGTTCAAATAGAATTGCTTTATCATCCAGAAATAGACTATTAAATAAAACTAATATTCAAGCTTTGAGCTTAATTACTAATAAGTTGCTCGATTTAAAAAAAAAGATTTACAAAAATAGAAGTGAATCTGAGGCACTGACTAACTCCGCTAAAATAGAGCTAACTAAACTATTTAACATTAAAATTGAATACCTTGAGAATAGAAACACAATTGACCTAGGCTCTAACATTAGCAATGGTCCATTTAAACTTTTTGTAGCATTTTATTTGGGTAAAGTCAGATTGATAGACAACTTCTAAAGAAAATAAGCACTAACGCCTAAAAAAGAAACAAACCCTATAACATCAGTGATTGTCGTTACAAATACACTTGATGCGATCGCTGGATCAATATCCATTTTTTTTAAAGTAATAGGAACTAAAATTCCAAATAATCCTGCAACGATCATTGTAACAATCATCGACATGGATATAATTATTGATAGTAGAGAATCTTGAAACCAGATCTGCACCACAAGTGCACTGATTATTGCAAAAATTATACCATTTAAAATTCCTATATTAAATTCTTTTAGAATGTTTTGAGAAAAGTTATTTTTAGTTAAATCATTTGTTGCTAACGTTCTAACTGTAACTGCTAAAGTTTGCATGCCTGCATTGCCGCCCATAGAAGCAACAATTGGCATTAAAAATGCTAAGACAACCATCTGTTCAATAGTTGCACCAAATAAACTAATTACCCATGTCGCAATAAATGCGGTAAAAAGATTTAATAAAAGCCAATTAAATCTTCGTTTTGTTTTTTTAAAAACACCATCTGTAATTTCTTCATCTCCTACCCCTGCCAATCTTAGAGCATCTTCTTCTGCTTCTTCTTTTAAAACAGTTAAAACATCATCATACATAATCATACCAACTAATTTATTAGTTTTATCTACAACGGCAGCAGAATTTAAATTATAATTCTCAAAAAGATTACTAACTTCTTCTTTATCCATATCAACTGGAATAAGTAATTGTGATTCAGACATAATTGAAAGCATTTTTGTATCTCGTGATGCTGTTAGAATTTTAGATGAAGGAACTGTTCCAATAGGTTTAAAATCTTCATCAACGATAAAAATTTCAAGGAATTCTTCGGGTAGATCTTTATTTTCACGTAAATAATCAATTGTTTGTCCTACTGACCAATTGCTTGGAGTGACAGTGAATTCACGTTGCATTATTCTTGCAGCTGTATCTTCTGGGTAACTTAAACTTTCTAATAATGCAAAGCGATCTTTTGGTGGTAAGGAGCTTAAAATTAGATTTTTATCCTTTTCATCAACATTTTCTAAAATTGCAATTGCATCATCTGACTCAAGGTTTTTTAAAAGTTTAATAATTGAATCCTGTGAAAGGTAGGTAATAATTTCTGATTGAACAGATTCATTGAGTTCAATAAAAACTTCAGGATCTATATTAAAATTGTTAAGTTTTATTAAACTTTCTCTATCTTTTAGACTAAGATGTTCAATAATGTCAGCTGCATCAGCTGGGTGCACATCATTAAATGAATTTGTAATAAATTGAGCATCATTATTCTCAATTTTATTAGTAACAACTTTTAAATATTCTTTATTAAACTCAAAATTAACTTTTTTATCTTTTATTTTTTTTGTTAAAGACATAAATTTACCTATAAATCAATTTTGCACTCTTAATGCATAATAGGAATAATACAATTTATAAATGAACATAGAAATTAAAAAGTCAATAAAACCAGTAAAATATGAAGTAGCAATTAAGCAACTTGAAGACAGATTGCTTGCAATAAATAATAATAAAAAAAGTGATTTAATTTGGATTCTGGAACATAAAGAAATTTATACAGCTGGTACAAGTTATAAAGAGGAGGAAATCTTAAATCACAATATCAACTTAGTTAAAACAAACCGAGGTGGTAAAATTACTTATCATGGACCAGGACAATTAATTTGTTATTTTGTTATTAATTTAAAAAATAGAAAAAAAGATATAAGAAAATTTATAACCATAATAGAAAAAACAATTATTGAAAGTTTGTCTGAATATAATATTAAATCGTATGGTGATCCAAAAAATATTGGTATTTGGGTAAATGACAAAAATGATATTAAGAAGGTAGCAGCCATCGGAATAAGAGTAAGTAAGTGGATTGCTTATCATGGTTTTGCAATAAATATTAATAATGATCTCTCAAAATATCAAAATATAATTCCATGTGGTATTTCAGATAAAGGTGTGACAAACCTTAAAAGTATTAATGATCAAAACTACAATTTATTAAATGATTTAATTATTAATAATTTTATTAAGAACTTGGAAACCTAAGCCTTTTGGTTTTCAATAATTTTTTGAAATATTCTGGTAATAGTGCAGTGTATGTATATTTTTTACCCTTAATCATAAATTTAATTTGATAAGAGTGGAGCATTAAATTTTTATTTATAGCTTTATCTGAATTGCTAAATTTGTATTTTTGATCACCATAAATTGGAGATCCAACAGCATACAGTTGTTTTCTAAGTTGATGTTTTCTTCCGGTTATAGGCTTCATTTCGACTAAGCTGCATATAGAATTTTTATCTAAAACTTTATATGTTGTTCTGGCTTTTTCTATTATTTCTTTATCATTATCATACCTAGTAAGATCATCATTCCATTCACCCTCGTCTTTTTGCAATTCACCATGACATATAGCTAAATATGTTTTGTGAACTTTTCTTAATCTAAATAGTGATGTTAATAGCTGCGCAGCCTCTCTGTGTTTGGCCATAATAAAAACACCAGATGTATCTTTATCAAGTCTATGGACAGAAAAAGGTTTTGTATTTTGAAAAATATCACTCCTAGCAAAAATATCTACCAGATTTTTTTTTGATTTAGTTCCACCTTGAACTGAAATACCTGAGCTTTTATTCAGTACAATAAAGTCATCATTATTATCAATTATTAAGTCCTCATTTTCCTTGATAATTTCCTCAGATGGTACAAATTTTATTTTTTTTTGAAGTATGGTTTCAGTATATTCAAAATTAAATAGTTCAATAGTATCGCTAGTTTTAACTTTTTTTGAACTTTTGATTTTTTTATTATTAAGTTTTATTTTTCCACTTCGTAAACTTTTTTCAATTAAGCCTTGTGGAATATTTCCTAAATTGTTTCTTATCCATCGGTCAATACGCATATCGTTAAACGTTGATTCAACGTTATATGACTTTTTCATGATGATATATTTTTATACGGAAAGTTAAGCAGTAGCTAATTTTTTCTCTTCTTTTTCATTTTTGGTAAGATCTTTTTTCTTCCTATCAACTCTTTTTGCCTCAACATCTCTATCTACAAATTCAATTACAGCCATTGGCGCATTGTCCCCATATCTAAAGCCCGCTTTGATAATTCTTGTATATCCACCATTTCTTTTTTCGTACCTTTTAGATAAAGTTTTTGTAACTTTACGTGTAGATGTAATATCCTGTAATTTAGTCATCAACATCTTAGTTGTAAGTAAAGTTTCTTTTTTTCCTAGTGTGATAATCTTATCTGCCTGAGGTTTTAGGAATTTAGCTTTTGGAAGTGTGGTAGTTATCTGTTCATATTTAATCAAAGAATTTAACATGTTCTTTAACAGTGCTTTTCTATGTTCAGAAGTTCTATTTAACTTCTTATTAGCCATTCCATGTCTCATTAGATTTGTTCCTCTAACTTTTTAGACATTTCTGCTATGTTGTCTGGTGGCCAGTTTGGAATCTCCATGCCAAGATATAAAGACATACTAGTTAAAACTTCCTTTATTTCATTCAGTGATTTTCTTCCAAAGTTAGGTGTTCTAAGCATTTCACCTTCAGATTTTTGAACAAGATCACCAATATAAGTAATATTATCATTTTTTAAACAATTCATTGAACGAACAGATAGTTCTAATTCATCCACTTTTCTTAAGAGATTTTTGTTAAACTCAGGTTCAGTTGAAACTTCCTTAATTGGAGCCTCTACCGGTTCATCAAAATTAACAAACATGTTAAGTTGATCTTGAAAAATTCTAGCAGAATATGCAACTGCATCTTCTGCAGAAATTGAACCATTTGTTTCAACTTCCATTGTTAATTTATCATAATCTAAGGCTTTTCCTTCTCTTGCCGTACTTATTGAGTAAGAAACTTTTTTAACAGGACTATATAAAGAATCTATTGCTATTAAACCTAATGGCGGTTCTTCAGGCTTATTCATTACAGCTGGTACGTAACCTTTGCCCGTTCCTACATTCATTTCCATATGAAAATGAGTATTTTCATCCAAATTACAAATGACTAAATCAGGATTTAAAATTTCAATATCGTTAACAGCCTCTATATCAGAAGCTTTAATTTCACCAGGACCTTTTGCATCAAGAACAAGTTTTTTTGATCCATCATGAGAACTTTTTAGAGCTAATGATTTAACATTTAAAACAATATCAGTAACATCTTCTCTAACACCTTTAATAGATGTGAATTCATGTAATACACCATCAATTTGTATTGAAGTTACGGCAGCTCCTCTTATAGAAGACAATAATATTCTTCTTAAAGAATTACCTAGTGTTAAGCCGTATCCTTTCTCTAAAGGTTCAGCTATAATTTTTGCATGTGATTTGTCATCACTGATCTTAACATCTAATTGAGCTGGTTTAATTAATGCTTTCCAATTTTTAGCATTTACATTCAAACTTTCCATTTATTAAACTCTCCTTTTCTTTGGTGGTCTTACGCCGTTATGTGGCATTGGTGTTGTATCTTTTATAGAAAGAATCTTAAATCCTTTCGCTTGTAATGCTCTTAATGCTGTTTCTCTTCCAGAGCCAGGTCCTTTAACTTGCACAGTTAAAGTCTTCATCCCATACTCTAAGGCTTTAGATGCAGCAGAATCTGCTGCCACTTGTGCTGCATATGGAGTTGATTTTCTTGAACCTTTAAAACCCTTTTGTCCAGATGAAGCCCATGAAATAACATTTCCATTAGTATCTGCTATAGAAATTATTGTATTATTAAAAGTTGATTGGACGTAAGCAATACCATTAAGGATATGTTTTTTAATTTTTTTCTTTTTGGAATAAGAACTTTTTTTAGATTTTTTATCAGCTTTTTTTTCTACTTTTTTCTCTATTACAGAATCTGAGTTTTCTACTTTATCTACTTTAGCCATAAATTAATTATTTTTTAAGTGGTGTTAATTTTTTTCCTGCAATTGCAATAGCTTTACCTTTTCTAGTTCTAGCATTACATCTTGTTCTTTGTCCTCTAACTGGAAGTTTTTTTCTATGTCTAGACCCCCTATAACATGCAAGATCAATTAATCTTTTAATAGTTAATGAGTAGTCTCTTCTAAGATCACCTTCTACTTTAAAATTAGCATCGATATATTCTCTAATTTTTAAAATATCTTCATCTGTTAATTCGTTAATTCTTTTTTTAGTAGGAATTTCCAAAGATTTACAAATTTGATTTGAAAACTTATCACCAATTCCATAGATATAAGTTAATCCTATGTGGACAAGTTTATTTTGGGGAATGTTTACACCTGCTATACGAGCCATATTTTTGAGATTAATTTTAGCCTTTTATATAAGAAGATGTTCTAAAGTCAACGCCTTAAACATTAAGAACACCATTGATTTTATTGGTAATTTGATCAATTTCACCGGCACCATCAATTTCAGTAAAATTTTCATTTTTTGAGTAATAATCAAGGACAGGTTTAGTTGTTTTCATGTATGTCTCATATCTGGCTACTACAACATCAAAATTGTCATCTTTTCTCTTCTTAAGAAACTCTTTGCCACAGGGATGCAATTCTATTTGCTCTTTGTTAAAAAATTCATTTAAAGACATGTTACATTTATCACATGTCATTCTGCCCATTATTCGTTTTTCAATGATATCTTTTGAAACATTCAAAAAAATTATATGACCAATTGTTTGATCGAATTCACTTAAAATTATCTCTAAATTTTTGGCTTGATCAACATTTCTAGGGTAGCCATCAAAAATAATCCTATCTCTAAATTTAAGATTTGTAATAGATTGTCTTAACAGTGTGTTAACTATTTTATCTGAGGCAAATTTACCATTTGATATCAATTGTTCTATTTCACTCCCAAGTGTAGTTTTTAACTTAATCTCTTCTCTTAAAAGATCACCAGTTGATAATTGAAAGTAGTTGTGTTTTTTTACAATGAATTGAGCTTGTGTACCCTTTCCTGCTCCAGGAGGACCGAATAAAATTATATTCACAAAATTATTTACCGAATTTGGTTTTTTTTATCAATTGTTCATATTGAGAACTCATCAATCTAGTTTGTATTTGAGTTACAGTATCAATTGCAACAACAACAACAATCAAAATTGAAGTTCCACCAAGATAAAAAGGTATTGGATAATTTGCAATTAAAAACTCTGGCATCAAACATACCATTGTTAAATAAAGAGCGCCTATTGTAGTAAGTTTAGTTACAATCTTATCAATATATAAAGCAGTGTTCTCCCCAGGTCTAATGCCAGGTACAAAACCACCATATTTTCTTAAATTATCAGCAGTCTCTGTCGGATTGAATGTAATTGAAGTATAGAAGAAAGTAAAAAATATTATTCCAGAAGCATATAATAACATGTAAAGGGGTTGACCTTGAGTAAAGTATGAACTTATGTTTAAAAATGCATCATTATTTGAAAAACTAAAATTAGAAAAGGTTACTGGCAATAGCAATAAAGCTGACGCAAAGATAGCTGGTATAACTCCTGCTTGATTAATTTTTAAAGGTAAATGAGAAGACTCACCTCCATACATTTTGTTACCCATTTGTCTTTTAGGATAATTTATTAGAATTTTTCTTAATGCTCTTTCCATAAAAACAATAAACATAATTGTTACAACTAATAATACAAAAATTCCAATAATCATAATTGTAGATACCGCACCAGTTCTGCCTAATTCAAATGTAGTTACTAAAGCTCTTGGTATCTCAGCAACAATCCCTGCAAAAATGATTAATGAAATACCATTACCAATACCTCTCTGCGTTATTTGTTCACCAAGCCACATTAAAAACATCGTTCCAGCAACAATAGTTGAGACTGCAGTTATTGTAAAAAATAAACCTGGAGTTATAACTAAGTTTTCAGATGATTGTAAACCTACTGATAAACCATAACCTTGAATTGTAGCTAACAATACTGTTCCATATCTTGTAATTTGAGTAATTTTAGCTCGACCAGTTTCTCCCTGGGCTTTTAGATTTTTAAAATAATCAGACACACCAGTTAATAATTGAACAATAATAGAAGAAGAGATATATGGCATTATTCCTAGTGCAAAAATTGCCATTCTGCTTACTGCCCCACCAGAAAAAACATTAAACATTCCAAGCAATCCCTTTTGATTACCACTCATCATTGTCTGTAGTTGCTCCGGATCAATTCCTGGAATCGGAACAAAAGTGCCAAATCTATAAACTGCTAAAATAAATATTGTGAAAATTATTCTGTTTCTAAGATCATTAGTTTGAGAAGATGCGCTCATAATACCTTAACTATTTTTTTAACTGTATTGTGCCACCAGCCTTCTCTAATTTAACAATGGCAGATTTTGATATTAAATCAGCTTCAATGCTTACTTTATTTTTTATATCACCTGTACCAAGTATTTTTAATTTTTGAGAATTTTTATTTATTAACTTCAACTTTATAAGCAAAGCAATATTTATTACATCACTAGAATTAATAGTTTTTTCGTCAATATAAGACTGAATTTTATCTAGGTTCATTATTGCTATAATAGCTTGGTATCTCTTAATGGCATTAAAACCTCTTTTGGGTAATCTTCTATATAAAGGCATCTGACCTCCTTCAAAAGCCTTAATGGCTACACCTGATCTTGATTTTTGACCTTTAACTCCTCTTCCTGAAGTTTTACCTTTGCCCGATCCAATACCTCGACCAACTCTCATCTTCTTTTTGTATAAAACTTTTCCAGTAGTATTTAATGTGCTCATTATCCTCTTTTTTCAATTACGTCAGAAATCTTTTTATTTCTAATTGTTGCTATATGTTTGGGTGAATTTTGTTTTGAAAGAGCTTTCATTGTAGCTCTTATCATATTATGAGGGTTGGAAGTTCCCATTGATTTTGCAACTATATCTTTAATTCCTAAAACCTCACATACTGCTCTAACTGGACCACCAGCAATTATACCCGTTCCTTTAGGCGCAGACCTTAAAACAATTTTACCCGCACCATCTTTTCCATAAACATCGTGATGAATTGTTCTTCCTTCTCTCAGTGGAATATGAATTAACAATCTTCTAGCAGTTTCGTTGGCCTTTTTAATTGCGTCAGGGACTTGTTTTGCCTTAGCATGTGCTATACCAATCTTACCGGCTTGGTTTCCTACAACAACAAGTGCAGAGAAACCAAATCTACGTCCACCTTTTACAACTTTAGTAATTCTATTAATGTGAACTAATTTCTCTAAAATACCATCGTCATTTTTTTTCTTAAAATCCATAATTAAAATTCCATTCCATTTTTACGTAATGTTTCAGCGAACGCCTTAACTCTACCATGATATTTATAAACCCCTCTATCAAAATAGATTTTTGTTATCTTTTTTTCTACAGCTTTTTTTGCTAGTTTTTCAGCGACAATTTTTGAAATTTCTGTTTTGTTAATTTTTTCCATGGCTTTTATTTCTTTTTCAATAGAAGAAGAAGAAAGTAGGGTAATATTTTTAACATCATCAATTATTTGTGCTGATATATTTTTTGAAGATCTCGAAATACTTAATCTAAATCTTTCAGGAGAAGAAACATTTTTTACTTTATTAGTCACCCGAAATTTTTTTCTCTGAATAGCATTTAATTTCATTATTTTTTCTTTCCTTCTTTTCTTAATATATGCTGACCTTTTTCTCTAACACCTTTACCTTTATAGGGCTCAGGTTTTCTAAAAGATTTAATTTTTGAACAAACCATACCAACTTGTTGTTTGTCAGAACCACTAACTTTAATAGTCGTTTGTTTTTCAACAAGAATTTTGATACCATCTGGTATATCAAAGTTTATATCATGACTATAACCAAGTTGTAGATTTAATATTTTATCTTTTAATGCAGCCCTGTATCCAACACCGACTAGCTCAAGTATCTTTTCATAACCAGTACTAGAACCAATTACAGCATTGTTAATTAAGCTTCTATTCATTCCCCATAGTCTTTTAGAATTTTGATCAACTTTTTTTGGTTTAATTGAAATTTCTTTTCCCTCTGTAATATCAAGATTAAACATTTCTAAATCAACATTAAGAGATTTTTTTCCTAATGGTCCCTCAATATTAAGAACATTGCCAGACATTACTGCTTTAACTTTTTCAGGAATTGAAATACTTATTTTACCAATTTTAGACATTAAAATACCTTACAGATTATTTCTCCACCAACTTTTTGCTTCCTAGCATCTACGTCAGTCATTACACCTTTTGGAGTAGAAATGATTGCCACACCAAGTCCACCATTAATTTTTGGCAAACTATCAGCACTTGAAAAAATTCTTCTTCCTGGCTTTGAAACTCTTTCAAAAGTACTAATAACTGGGTTGCCTGAATAATATTTTAAATCTATCGATAAAACAGGTTTTTTGTCTGCTGTATCAATTTTGTATTCTTTAATAAAACCTTCATTTTTAAGAATATCAGCAATTTTAACTTTAAAGTTAGAAGATGGTAGTGCTACTTTTTTGTGATTTCTAACTAAAGCATTTTTTATTCTTGCTATCATATCTCCAATTGGGTCACTTAAACTCATATATTCCTTTCTACCAGCTCGACTTCGTCATGCCTGGAATTAATCCATGCAATCCTAAGTCCCTTAAAGCTATTCTTGATATTTTTAATTTTCTGTAAACACCATGTGGTCTTCCAGTAATTTGACACCTGTTCATAACTCTATTTTTTGCAGAGTTCCTAGGTAAATTAGATAATTTTTGTTGTGCTTTGAACCTTTCTTCTAGAGAGATTTTCTTGTCCATAATAATTTTTTTTAAAGCTAGTCTTTTTTTAAAAAGTCTATCTGAAAGTTTAATTCTTTTATCATTTTTTTGAACTGCGCTTACTTTTGCCATCTTAATTGTCTCCTTTTTTAATAAATGGAAAGTTTAACTTCTCCAAAAGTGCAAGACTATGATCTTTATTCATAGCAGCTATTACAACTACCACATCAAGTCCTCTAATTTTGTCTATTCTATCAAAATTAACTTCTGGAAAAATTATATGTTCCTTAATTCCAAAAGTATAATTGCCAAATTTATCAAAACCTTTTGGGGATAAGCCTCTGAAATCTTTTATTCTAGGCAAAGCAATATTGACTAATCTATCAATAAATTCATACATTTTATTGCCTCTTAAAGTAACTTTTAAACCAGCGTTTGAACCTTTTCTTGTTTTAAAGTTTGCTACTGATTTCTTAAATTTTGTAACAGTTGGTTTTTGTCCTGTTATTTTTCCCAAATCTTCCTCTGTAGATTTCATAATTTTAGCATCAGCACCATCTAGCCCTAAACCCATATTAATAACAACTTTAAGAACTTTTGGTCCTTGATAGGTATTTTTAAAGCCCAACTTCTCTTTAAGGGCAGGCTGTATTTCTTTATAATAAAGTTCTTTTAATCTTGGTGTCATTATTTTTTAGCCTCGGTTTTTTTTATTTTTTCTTTTATATCAACAAGAGCAAGGTTTGAAATATGAATAAAGCTTTCTTTGGAAATTATTCCACCTTTTTTTTCTTTTGTAGTTTTTACATGTTTCTTCACAATGTTAATTCCTTGAACCTTTGCTCTGTTATTAGATCTGTCTATTTCAATGACTTCACCTTCCTTTTTTTTATCTCTTCCAGTTAATACTTTTACTTTAACTCCTTTTTTAATCATTTTATAATACCTCAGGAGCCAATGAAATTATTTTCATTTGACCTTTATTTCTTAATTCTCTTGTTACAGGACCAAAAATTCTTGTTCCTACTGGTTCACCTTTGTCATCAACTAAAACTGCAGCATTATTATCAAATTTAACTTTTGAGCCATCTTCTCTATGAATCCCATATTTAACACGAACTACGACTGCTTTATGTACAGAGCCTTTTTTCACTTTTCCTTTTGGTATCGCCTCTTTTACAGCAACAACAATAGTATCGCCAATACTAGCATATCTACGTTTAGAACCGCCTAGAACCTTAATGCACTCAATTCTTTTTGCGCCAGTGTTGTCTGCAACCAACATCTCAGTTTGTACTTGTATCATTTAGAACCATCCATTACTTGAAATTTTTTATTTTTAGAAAAAGGTCTGCATTCAATAATTGAAACTTTATCACCTGTTTTAAATTTATTGTTTTCATCATGAGCGTTATATTTCTTTTTTACCTTAACAACTTTTTTTAATACTGGGTGCGAGTATTTTCTCTCTACAGCTACAGTAATGGTTTTATTTGGTTTATCACTTGTAACTATCCCTGTTAATATTTTTTTAGGCATCTAATTTTCCTTTAAGTGTAGTTTTTAATCTTGCTATTGTTTTTTTCGTTTGTCCAATTTTGGATGGGTCTTTAATTTCAGAATTAATTCTTTGAAATCTAAAATTAAATAAATCTTTTTTTAATTTATCTATATTTTTTAAAACTTCGTCTTTAGATAATTTTTTTATTTCTTGCTTTTTCATATTAAACGAATCTCTTTATAAATTTAGTTTTAATTGGTAGTTTTGCAGATGCTTTATATAAAGCTTCTTTTGCAATCGTCTCTGAAACACCATCAATTTCAAATAAAATTCTTCCAGGCTTAACTCTACATGCCCAATACTCAGGAGCGCCTTTACCTTTACCCATACGTACCTCAACAGGTTTCTTAGAAACGGGGATATTAGGAAAAATTCTTGTCCATACACGACCTTGTCTCTTCATATGTCTAGTTAAAGCAACTCTTGCTGCTTCAATTTGTTTTCCAATGATCCTCTCAGGAGCCATAGCCTTTAAAGCGAATGAACCATAGTTAATCTTTGCAGCACGAGTAGCAGTTCCATGAATTCTACCTTTATGTGCTTTTCTATATTTTGTTCTTACTGGCTGTAACATAATTACTCTTTAACCTCTTTAGGTTTTACCTTGTTTGTTTCTTGGCTAAATTCTTTTGCAAATACTTCACCCTTATAAATCCAAACTTTAATTCCTATAATTCCAAATGTTGTTAAGGCTTCAGCTTCATCATAATCAATATCTGCTCTTAATGTGTGAGAAGGAATGCTGCCCTCTCTCAACCATTCTGTTCTAGCTATTTCATTTCCACCAAGTCTACCACTTATTGAAACTTTAATACCCTTGGCACCTAATCTCATGCAAGATTGCATAGCCCTCTTCATAGCTCTTCTGTAGGATATTCTTTTAACTAACTGTTGTGCAATATTTTCAGCTACTAAATAGGCATTAGTTTCTGGTTTCTTAATTTCTTTTATATTTAAAGATACTTCATTGTTAGTGAATTTAGACAAATTATTTTTAATCTTATCAATATCACTACCTTTTTTACCAATGACAAATCCAGGTCGAGAAGTATAGATTGTAACAAAGCATTTGTTTGAAGTTCTTTCAATCATTACTTTAGATACACCAGAATTAACAACATTTTTCTTGATATAAGCTCGAATTTTAAAATCCTCAATTAGATAATTTCCAAAATCTTTCTTTTTAGCATACCAAACAGAGTCCCAACCTCTATTTACGCCAAGTCTAAAACCTATTGGATTAACTTTTTGTCCCATGACTCTCCATTTGTTTTGCTTCTGATAATATAATTGTAATTGTTGAATAGGGTTTTAAAATTGGAGCTGCCCTTCCTTTTGCTCTTGGTCTAAATCTTTTCATTACAACTTTTTTTCCACAATAAGCTTCTTTTACAATTAACTTATCAATATCATATTGATTGTTATTTTCAGCATTAGCGATGGCTGATGAAACAGTTTTTCTAATCTCTCTAGTTATTCTTTTTGCAGAAAATTGTAATTCTCTAATAGCAACATCAACTTTTTTTCCAACAATTGCTTTAAGAATTGGATTAAGTTTTCTAACACTAGATCTAATATTATTATTTACAGATCTAACTGTATCAACTTTAGTTCTATTAATTTTCTTTTTTTTATTCATAATTATTTCTTAGCTGCCGTTGCTGGTTTTGCTTTCTTGTCTGCAGGTGTATGACCAAAAAATGTTCTTGTAGGTGAAAATTCACCAAGTTTGTGCCCAACCATATCTTCAGAAATGGTCACTGGTATAAATTTTTTTCCATTATAAATCAAAAAACTAACACCAATAAATTCTGGTATTATAGTTGATTTTCTTGACCAAGTTTTAATTGGCATTTTTTTTGGATCTAATTTTTGTTTTTCAACTTTTTTAATTAAACTCTCTTCGACAAAAGGACCTTTCCACACTGATCTAGCCATTACTTTTTAGTATCCTTTCTTTTGTTTCTTCTTTTAACTATGAACTTATCTGTTCTTGCGTTTGTTCTTGTTTTTAATCCTTTTGCACCTTGACCTGTCGGAGATACGGGGTGTCTTCCACCAGCACTCTTACCTTCACCACCACCATGTGGGTGATCAACTGGGTTCATCACAACTCCTCTAGTATGAGGTCTTCTACCTAGCCATCTTGATCTGCCAGCTTTACCAATTTTAATATTTTTTTGATCTGGATTCGACAAAACACCTATAGTTGCCATACATCTTGAATCAATTTTTCTAACCTCACCAGAAGTCATTTTAATTAATGAATAATTGCCATCTAAGCCACTTATAGTAACAGACGTTCCTGCTGATCTGGCTATTTTTCCACCACCACCTGGTTGTAATTCAACATTATGAACATTTACACCTACTGGAATGTCTCTTAAAGGCATACAATTTCCAACTTTAATTTCTTTAGCAGATCCATTTTCCACAACATCGCCAACATTAATTTTTTGAGGTGCTAAATAGTAAAAATGAGTTCCATCTTCAAACTTAATCAACATGATATAACATGACCTGTTTGGATCATACTCAATACGCTCAACAGTACCAGGTACATCAAATTTTTTTCTGTAAAAATCCACTAGTCTATACATTTTTTTATGTCCACCACCCGACATATTTCTAGATGTGATGTGACCGTTGTTATTTCTTCCACGCATTGAGTTTTTAGGCTCAACAAGCGTTTTAAATGGCTTTCCTCTCCATAAACCAGTTCTATCAACAAGAACTGTTCCTCTAGTAGATTTTGTATATGGTTTAAATGTTTTTAATGCCATTGTTTAAATTCCTGTTGTTAGGTCTATGCTTTGACCTTTTTTTAGGGTTATAATTGCTTTTTTATATCCTTGGACATTTACTTTTTTACCTCTTTTAACAACTTTTCTGTTTTGTTTATTGATAATATTAATTTTAATAACATTAACTTTAAAAATTTTTTCAATATTTTTTTTTAAATTAGTCTTATTAGCCTCTCTTGGTACCTTAAATACTATTTTGTTTTGTTCAGAAAGATTTGTAGTCTTTTCAGTCACCATAGGTGATAAAATTTTATCGTATAAATGTATTTTATCCATTTTAAGAATATCTCTTTTCTAGTTCTTTTATTGAGCTTTCAGTAAATACAACTTTTTTAAATTTGATAATATCAAAAGCACTAAAATGGTTAATATCAGTAACTTTAACATTTGGAATATTTCTCATAGATTTTTCAACTTTATCTTTTGAAGTTTTATCTAAAATTATTAACGAATGTGTTAATTCAAATTTCTTAATGATTGAGTGCATCTCTTTGGTTTTTTTAATTTCTGTACTAAAATCACTAAAAATTAATAAATTATTAAGTTTATTTTTTTCAGTAATTAGTGAGGCTATGCTTAGTTTTTTTTCACTTTTATTAAGTTTTCTTTTTTTATAAGCTAGTTGACCCTTAGGACCATGCGCAACACCACCTCCAACAAATATAGGAGCTTTTCTGCTGGCATGACGTGCTCCACCAGTCCCTTTTTGAGCGTAAATCTTAGAAGTAGATCCAGCAATTTCATTTTGTTGTTTTGTTTTAGCGTGTCTACCTTTGTAGTTAGCATTAGTTTTGTACAAAACATTATCAACTAACTTCTTATTTATTTTTGCTGAGAAAATTTTATCTAAAACTTCAATAGAGTCTTTTTTCCCATCTAAATTTATTTTGTCTATTTTCATTATCTTTTCTTTTTATCTGGTGTTTTTTTAGCTTCCTCAGCAGCAGTAATTTTTTCTTTAATAGTCATTTTATTAATAACTTTTACTGACTGCTTAACTAGTATTTCTGAATTCTTAGAACCCGGTATCGAACCTTTTACATATAATAATTCATTTTCTAAATCTGTTTTAATAATTTCTAAATTTTGCATAGTTCTAACTCTGTCACCCATATGACCAGCCATTTTTTTTCCTTTAAAAACTTTACCTGGGTCTTGTCTTTGACCTGTTGAACCATGTGATCTATGTGAAACTGATACTCCATGAGTTGCTCTTAAACCACCAAAATTATGTCTTTTCATAGCACCAGCAAAACCTTTACCAATGGTTTTAGAGGTGGTATCTACGAATTTAACTTCGTTGAATATTTCTAATCCAAATTCATTACCTTCTTTATATTCTTCAGTACTTTTAACTCTAAACTCTTTTAATAACTTCTTGGCCTCTGTATTCTTTTTGGCATACAAGCCCTTCATAGCTTTTGTTAGTTTTGAGTTTTTAATATTACCAAATCCTAATTGTACTGCTTTATATCCACGCTTATCATGTTCAATCACGTTAATAACTCTAGCTTTTTCCATTTTGATTACAGTCACAGGAACTAAACGACCCGTTTTATAAAACTCTCTAGTCATACCTATTTTTTTTCCAACTAAAGCTATTTCAGTCATAATTAAATTTTTATCTCCACATCAACACCCGACGCTAAATCTAGTTTCATTAATGCTTCTACAGTTTGAGGTGTAGGTTCAATAATATCGATTAATCTTTTATGTGTTCTTGTTTCAAATTGCTCTCTACTTTTTTTATCAATGTGAGGACCTTTTAGTACTGTATATCTTTCAATTCTAGTTGGTAATGGTATTGGTCCTTTAATAGTAGCACCTGTTCTCTTAACAGTATTTACAATTTCTTCAGTAGATGCATCTAGAATCTTATTGTCATAAGCTCTTAATTTGATTCTAATATTTTGTTTTTCCATAATAATTATCCAGCAATCTTTTTAGTTACTTCATCCTGCACATTTTGCGGAACTTTAGAGTAATGATCAAAGAACATTGAGTATTGGGCTCTTCCTTGAGACATAGATCTTAAACTGTTTATATATCCAAACATATTAGCTAGGGGAACCATTGCCGTTATTACAGTTGCATTTCCTCTGCTTTCTTGCTCACTTATTTGACCTCTTCTACTATTTAAGTCACCAATAACATCACCCATATAATCTTCAGGAGTTACAACCTCAACTCTCATTACTGGTTCTAATAATTTTAATCCACCTCTAGTACAAGCTTCTTTAAAGCAAGCTCTACCAGCAAGTTCAAATGCAAGAACACTCGAGTCAACATCGTGGTGTAATCCATCTAAAATTGTAACTTTATAATCGATCATTGGAAATCCAGCTAAAATTCCACCATCAGATATTGTTTCAATACCCTTCTCAACACCTGGAATAAATTCTTTAGGAATTGATCCACCTTTAATTTTGCTATCAACCTCTCTTCCTTTACCTGGCTCTTGAGGTTCTACTAAAAGTTTAACTTTAGCAAACTGTCCAGCACCACCACTTTGTTTTTTGTGGGTGTACTCAAACTCAGATGCATTTTGAATAGTTTCACGGTAAGCAACCTGAGGTGCTCCAATATTTGCCTCAACATTAAATTCTCTTTTCATTCGATCAACAATAATATCTAAGTGCAATTCACCCATACCTTTAATTATTGTTTGACCAGATTCTTCATCTGAAGTTACTCTAAATGAAGGATCTTCTTTTGCTAATCTTGCTAAAGCTTCACCCATTTTTTCTTGGTCAGCTTTAGTTTTTGGCTCAACAGCAATTTCAATTACTGGCTCAGGAAACTCCATTGGCTCAAGTAAAACTGGATTAGCCTCATCACATAAAGTGTGACCAGTTATTGTGTATTTAAGACCAGCTAATGCAACGATATCACCAGCATTTGCCTCTTTAATATCTTCTCTAGAATTTGCATGCATTAAAAGCATTCTGCCAACTCTTTCCTCTTTTTCTTTTGAAGTATTATAAACTGCTGTTCCAGTTTTAATTGTTCCAGAGTAAATTCTTATAAAAGTTAATGATCCAACAAATGGATCATTCGCAACTTTAAAAGCTAAAGCTGAAAAACCAGCTCCATCATCAAATTTCATTTCTTTAATATCTTCAGTTCCTGGTATCGTTCCATTAATTGAACCAATATCAATTGGGCTTGGAAGGTAATTAATAACTGCGTCAAGTAACGGCTGAACACCTTTGTTTTTAAATGCTGAACCAGTAGTTATTGGAACAAAGCTGAAATTTAGTGTTCCTTTTCTTATACATTTAATTAAATCTTCTTCTTTAATTTCTTCGCCATTTAGATAGCTTTCCATTAATTTTTCATCCTGCTCAACAGCTGTTTCAACAAGTTCAGTTCTATATTTTTGAGAAATCTCTTTTAAATCATCAGGAATCTCTTTATATTCCCACTCTGCACCTAAGGCTTCATTTTTCCAAACCTGGGCTTTCATCTTAACTAAGTCAACAACTCCAACTAAATCTGCTTCCATACCAATTGGGACTTGTATAACTAGAGGTTTGCAACCAAGTCTATCTCTAATCATATCCACACATCTATAAAAATCTGCACCAGTTCTATCTAGTTTATTTACAAAGCAAATCCTTGGAACTTTATATTTGTCAGCTTGTCTCCATACTGTTTCTGATTGAGGTTCAACACCAGCAACACCGTCAAAAACACATACAGCACCATCTAAAACTTTTAATGATCTTTCGACTTCAATGGTAAAATCTACGTGACCAGGAGTATCAATAATATTAATTCTATGGTCATTCCAAAAACAAGTAGTTGCAGCAGAGGTAATTGTAATTCCTCTTTCTTGTTCTTGCTCCATCCAATCCATTGTTGCTGCACCATCATGCACTTCACCAATTTTGTGACTTTTTCCGGTGTAATATAAAATTCTTTCAGTAGTAGTGGTTTTACCAGCATCAATATGAGCCATAATTCCAATGTTACGATACGTGTCTAATGTATTAATTCTAGCCATAATTTTTTACCACCTAAAATGAGCAAAAGCCTTATTCGACTCAGCCATTTTATGTACATCTTCTCTTTTTTTAACTGCTGATCCTTTTTTTTCATATGCATCATACAGTTCATTAAAAATTTTATCAGACATATGCTTGTCTTTTCTTTTTCTTGAAGCGTCAACTAACCATCTAATAGCAAGTGCTTGAGCACGATTATTTTTAACTTCAACTGGAACTTGGTACGTTGCACCACCAACTCTTCGAGATCTAACTTCTACAGTAGGTTTGATATTATTAATAGCTTCATTAAAAACATTAATTGGCTCTTCTTTAGTTTTTGATTTAATTTTTTCAATTGCTTCATATACAATTTTTTCAGCAACAACTTTTTTTCCATCATACATAATTGAGTTAATTAGTTTTGGAATAATGGTTGATTTAAAAATCGGATCTGGAGTGACAACTTTTTTTGGTTGCGTTTTTTTTCTAGACATAATTATTTACCTTTTTTAGTTCCATACAAAGATCTACGTTTCTTTCTATTTGCAACTGCTTGTGTATCTAGATTTCCTCTAAGAATATGATAACGAACACCTGGTAAATCTTTAACACGACCACCTCGAATTAAAACTACTGAGTGTTCCTGTAAATTATGCCCTTCACCACCAATGTAAGCTGTAACTTCAAAGCCATTTGAAAGTCTAACTCTTGCAACTTTTCTTAATGCAGAGTTCGGTTTTTTAGGAGTTGTTGTGTAAACTTTAAGACACACACCTCTTTTTAAAGGTTGTTTTTCAAGTGCAGGAACTTTATTTCTTGCAACTGGTCTAATTCTTTTCTTTCTTAACAACTGGTTAATAGTTGGCATAAATTTTTAATTAATTAATTAATTTATTTTTGAATGAAAATAACTGACAGGTTATTTTGTGGCAGCGTTTAGTTCCGTAAAGTAGGTACTACATTCCAACCAAAAACATCGTCAAAATACTGTTTAATTTAACTTTGTCAAACTAAAACTACAATTAAAACGTGTTTTTTTTATTGATTAGCAGCAGTTTCTGCAGATTCAGCAGGCTCTATTTTGTCTTGATCAGCAAGAAATTTTTCATCTGCTTCAATAGCGTTTTTGTTCCATTTATTCTTAATGTGACCAGTACCAGCCGGAACTAATCTACCTACAATAACATTTTCTTTTAATCCATTTAGTGGGTCAACTTTACCTTTAATGGCCGCATCTGTGAGCACTCTAGTGGTTTCCTGGAATGAAGCAGCTGAAATAAATGACTCTGTTTGAAGTGATGCTTTTGTAATTCCCATTAAGACTCTTTCACCAGCAGCAGGATTTTTCCCTTCAGCTACAAGTTTTTCATTTGTTATATCAAATTTAATTCTATCAATCATTTCTCCAGGTAAATAGGACGAATCACCGGAAATTTTAATTTCAACTTTTTTAAGCATCTGCCTCAAAATAGTTTCTATGTGTTTATCGTTGATTATTACACCTTGTAATCTGTAAACTTCTTGAACCTGATTTACAAAATACTCTGTTAAGTCTTTTATGCCTAAAATTCTAAGAATATCATGAGGCAAAGGTTGTCCATCAAGTAAATATTCTCCTTTTTTAATTTTTTCACCTTGATTAAAATTTATATGTTTGCCTTTTGGAATTAAATAATTTGAAGGTTCACCTTCTTCAGGTTGAATAGAAATTTTTTGTTTTCCTCTAACTTCTTTTCCAAATAAAACTTGTCCATCATTTTCAGCAATGATAGCACTATCTTTTGCTTTTCTTGCCTCAAATAATTCAGCTACCCGTGGTAATCCACCTGTAATATCTTTTGTTTTAGTTGTTTCCTTGGGTAATCTTGCGATTATATCACCTGCAAATATTTTTTGTCCATCTTCAACAGATAAAATTGAATCTGGAACTAAATAATATCTAGCTTCATTGTCGTCTGCTTTTTTAATAACATTACCTTTATCGTCTCTTAAAGTTATTCTTGGTTTTAAATCTGTGTTTTTAGATTGTGCTCTCCAGTCAATCACTGATTTAGATGAGATACCAGTAGCGTCATCAGTAGTTTCCTGAATCGAAACTCCATCAATTAAATCAACATATCCAGCTATACCACTTTTTTCAGCAATTACTGGCGTAGTGTAAGGATCCCATTCACAAATTTTTTCATTAGATTTAATTTTATCACCGTTTTGAAAAAACAATTTTGATCCATAAGCTACTTTATAAACAGCAACCTGAAGTCCATTATCATCTTCAATAGAAAGTTGAGTATTTCTACCCATTACAATTAAATTTTTCTTAGAATCTTCTAATAAATTGGAGTTAATAATTTTTAAAGTACCTGCAGATTTTGTAACAATTTGAGACTCTTGTTTTACAGAGGCTGTTCCCCCAACGTGAAATGTTCTCATAGTTAGCTGCGTACCAGGTTCCCCAATAGATTGAGCTGAAATCATACCAATTGCCTCACCAACATGAACCATTTTACCTCTTGATAAATCACGTCCATAACACGTAGCACAAACACCTTTTTTAGAACTGCATGTCATTACAGAGTATGCTTTTATGAATTTGACACCAGCTGCATCAATTTTATCACAACCAGCTTCATCTATCATTACATCTTTTTTGATTACAATTTCTCCTGTTATAGGGTTTTTAACATCAAAAGCAGTCACTCTTCCTAACGCTCTCTCAGATAAACTAACAACAACATTTCCACCTTCAAGAATTTCACCTAGCTCAATAAAGCCAGGATTATCACATTTTAATTTTGAAATTGTAAGATCCTGAGCAACATCACAAAGTCTTCTAGTTAAATAACCAGAACTTGCAGTTTTTAAGGCAGTGTCAGCAAGACCTTTTCTTGCTCCATGAGTTGAGTTAAAATATTCAAGAGCAGTAAGACCTTCCTTGAAATTAGAAATGATTGGTGTTTCAATAATTTCACCAGAAGGTTTTGCAATTAGTCCTCTCATTCCAGCTAACTGTTTCATTTGTGCGGCTGATCCTCTAGCACCACTGTCAGCCATCATAAACACAGAGTTAATTTTTACCCCATCAGCAGTACTCTCAGTTGCAGAAATACCTCTCATCATTTCTCCTGCCACTTTATCAGTACATTTTGACCAAGCATCAACTACTTTATTATATTTTTCACCTCTAGTAATTAAACCTTCAGAGTATTGGTTTTCATAATCAGCAATTAATTTTTTAGTATCTTCAATTAACTGTCCTTTATTTGATGGAATCACAAGGTCATCCTTACCAAATGAAATACCAGCTTTAAAAGCGTGCTTAAAGCCTAAATCTTTTAAATGATCACAAAAAATAACTGTTGTTTTTTGACCACAAAATCTGAAGACACTATCTATAATTTCAGAAACTGTTTTTTTTGGTAACAACCTGTCTATCATAGAAAAAGTAATGTCTTTATTCTTTGGTAATAGATTTGCTAATAAAAATCTTCCAGCAGTTGTTGTATATTTTTCAAATTTTTTATTTCCTTTTTCATCGACAGTTTCAAATCTAGATACGATTGTAGAGTGTACTTTTATTTGACCAGTTGATAACGCATGTTCAATTTCATCATTATTTACAAAATAACCATCTGGCTTTTCTGTCTGAAAAGGTGCTTGAGACAAATAGTAAAGTCCTAAAATCATATCCTGACTTGGTACGATAATTGGTTTACCATTTGATGGGCTTAAAATATTATTGGTAGAAAGCATTAAAATTCTAGCTTCTAATTGTGCTTCTAAACTTAACGGAACATGTACTGCCATTTGGTCACCATCAAAATCAGCATTAAACGCTGCACAACATAAAGGATGTAATTCAATGGCATCTCCTTCTATTAACTTAGGTTCAAACGCTTGCACACCTAGTCTGTGAAGAGTTGGAGCTCTGTTAAGTAGTACAGGGTGCTCTCTAACAATTAATTCAAGCGCATCCCAGACAGCATTAGTTTCTTTTTCAACTAGTTTTTTTGCCTGTTTAATTGTCGAGGCTAATCCTAACTTATTTAGTCTTGCGTATAAGAAAGGTTTAAATAGCTCTAGTGCCATTTTTTTTGGCAATCCACATTCATGAAGTTTAAGATCAGGTCCAACAACAATTACCGATCTACCTGAATAATCTACTCTTTTTCCTAATAAGTTTTGTCTAAATCTACCTTGCTTACCTTTTAACATTTCAGCTAATGATTTAAGAGGTCTTTTACCAGTGCCAGTTATCACTCTACCCCTTCTACCGTTATCAAATAAAGCATCAACAGACTCTTGAAGCATTCTTTTTTCATTTCTAACAATAATATGTGGCGCTTTGAGGTCCATTAATCTCTTTAAACGATTATTTCTATTAATAACCCTTCTATAAAGGTCGTTTAAATCAGATGTGGCAAATCTTCCACCATCAAGAGGAACAAGAGGTCTTAGCTCTGGTGGAATAACTGGGATAACAGTTAATATCATCCATTCTGGTTTTTGACCAGTTTCAATAAATGATTCAATCAATTTAAGTCTTTTGATTGATCTTTCCTCGTTAACTTTTGATTTTGTTTCTTTAATATTATTAATTAAAATTTTTCTTTCTTGATCAAGATCCATTGATTTCAGAATTGACAAAATAGCTTCAGCACCAATACCTGCTTCAAAAGATTCTTCACCAAATTCATCTTGGTATTTTGCTAATTCTTCCTCATTTAAAAGTTGATTTTTTTGAAGTCCAGTTAAACCTGGCTCAATAACAATAAAGTTTTCAAAGTATAAAACTCTTTCTACTTCTTTTAGTTTCATATCAACAGCAAGGGATATTCTGCTAGGTAAAGATTTTAAGAACCATATGTGAGCAACAGGTGTTGCTAAGTTAATGTGACCCATTCTTTCTCTACGCACATTAGATTTAGTAACTTCAACACCACACTTCTCACATATAATGCCTCTAAATTTCATTCTTTTGTACTTACCACATAAACATTCATAGTCTTTTATTGGGCCAAAAATTCTTGCACAAAATAAACCATCTTTTTCAGGTCTAAAGGTTCTATAATTAATAGTTTCAGGTTTTTTAATCTCACCATAAGTCCACGACTTAATTTTCTCTGGACTAGCTAGTGTTATCTTGATGCTGCTAAAGTTCTGAGCCTCAGAAACTTCACTGTTTTTAAATAAATCTGTTAATTCTTTTTTCATAATTAATTTAATTCTATGTTCAGTGCTAATGATTTAATTTCTTTAACTAGTACGTTAAATGATTCTGGAATACCAGATTCAAAATTTTCTTCACCTTTAACTATAGTTTCATAAACTTTAACTCTTCCAGCTACATCATCAGATTTAACAGTCAAAATTTCTTGTAAAGTGTAAGAAGCACCATAAGCTTCAAGTGCCCAAACTTCCATTTCACCAAATCTTTGACCACCCAACTGCGCTTTACCACCCAGGGGTTGTTGAGTAACAAGACTGTAAGGCCCTGTAGATCTAGCATGTATTTTATCTTCAACAAGGTGGTGAAGTTTTAACATATAGATAATTCCAACAGTAACTGGTCTATCAAACATTTCTCCCGTTCTACCATCCCATAAATTTGTTTGCCCAGAAGTTGGTAACTTGGCTAACTCAAGCATTTCTGAAACATCTTTTTCTTTAGCACCATCAAAAACAGGTGTTGATATTGCAATACCATTTTGTAAGTTTTCACAAAGATCCTTAAATTCTGTTTTATTTAATTTATTGATACCATCATCAAATACTTCATTGCCATAGACCGATTTTAAGAAAGAAGAAATTTTTTCAGTTTTTTCAAATTTTTTATTATTTTCATTAACCAACCTTTTAACTTCTTCACCAAATTCTTTACACGCCCATCCTAGATGGGTTTCTAATATTTGACCAACATTCATACGACTAGGTACACCCAGTGGGTTTAAAACAATATCAACCGGTCTTCCATCTTCTCTATACGGCATATCTTCGACAGGAACAATTTTACTGACAACACCTTTGTTACCATGTCTACCTGACATTTTATCACCAGGTCTTAATCTTCTTTTAATTGCAACAAAAACTTTAACCATTTTCATAACACTTGGTAATAAGTCATCACCACTTCTTATTTTAAGAACCTTATCCTCAAATCTCTCTAAAATATCTTGTTTAGCTTTATTGTATTGATCTTTTAACTGAGCAATACTTGCTTCATCATTTAGGTTTCCTACAGTAATCTTAAAAACATCATTGATACTAATTTGGTTTATAGTTTCTAAATTAAGTGTGGTTCCAACATCAATATCTTTAATTTTTTTAGTTAATGATGCGCCAGAAAGAATTTGATTAGCTCTCTGTTTTATACTTCTTTCTAAAATTTCTTCTTCAACAATCTTATCTTGTTGAACAGTTTCAATTTCTGCTCTTTCTATAGTTATTGATCTCTCATCTTTTTCAATTCCATGTCTGTTAAAAACTCTAACATCAACAATTGTACCACTGCTACCTCTAGACATCCTTAAAGATGTATCTGTTACATCAATTGCTTTTTCACCAAAAATTGATCTTAATAATTTTTCCTCAGGGCCTGAAGCAGAATCACCTTTGGGGGTAACTTTTCCAACTAAAATGTCACCTGCTTTAACTTCAGCACCAATATATACAATTCCAGACTCATCAAGATTTTTTAAAGATTCCTCATTAACGTTTGGTATATCTCTAGTAATATCTTCTTCACCTAATTTTGTATCTCTTGCCATAACTTCATACTCCACAATGTGAATAGAAGTAAATACATCATCAGTTACACATCTTTCTGAAATTAAAATTGAATCCTCAAAATTGTATCCTTGCCAAGGCATAAATGCTACAGTTACATTTTTTCCTAACGCTAGTTCACCTAATTTAGTTGACGGACCATCTGCAATAATATCCCCTGCTTTAACTTTATCTCCAACTCTAACTAATGGTTTTTGGTTAATGCATGTATTTTGGTTTGATCTTTTGAATTTTTGTAAGTTATAGATATCTACTCCAGATTTTGTAAAATCTGTTTCTTCAGTAGCCTTAATAACAATTCGTTTACCGTCAATTTTATCAACTGTACCATCACGATTAGCAACAATAGTAACACCTGAGTCAAGAGCAACATCACTTTCTATACCTGTTCCAACTAGAGGAGACTCTGGTTTCAGCAAGGGCACAGCTTGTCTCATCATGTTAGATCCCATAAGAGCTCTATTTGCATCATCATTTTCTAAAAATGGAATTAACGATGCTGCAACAGAAACTAATTGTTTTGGAGATACGTCAATATAATCAATATTTTCAGGTTTTGATAAAACAAAGTTTAAGTTTTCTCTACACGGAACTAATTCTTCTAAAATTTTTCCACTTTTATCAAGCTTCGCATTTGCTTGTGCGATTGTATATTTTGTTTCTTCCATTGCTGAAAGATATTCAACTTTATCTTCGACTGTTCCATTTTTGACTTTTTTATATGGACTTTCAATGAAACCATATTTATTAATTTTTGCATAAGTGGATAAGCTATTGATTAGACCAATATTCGGACCCTCAGGAGTTTCAATGGGACAAATTCTTCCATAATGGGTAGGGTGAACGTCACGAACATCAAATCCAGCACGTTCTCTAGTTAAACCACCAGGGCCTAAAGCAGAAACTCTTCTTTTATGTGTTATTTCTGATAGTGGATTTGTTTGATCCATAAATTGAGAAAGTTGAGAGCTTACAAAAAAATCTTTTAAAGAAACAGTCAATGGTTTTGCATTAATTAAATCTTGAGGCATAGCAGATTCTATATCAAGGGTTGTCATTTTTTCCTTAATAGCTCTTTCCATTCTATAAACACCTATACGTGCTTGGTTTTCTACAAGCTCTCCTACTGATCTGACTCTTCTATTGCCTAGGTGGTCAATATCGTCAACTTCATCTTTACCATCACGTAAATCTAGCATTTTATGAACTATAGCTATAATATCATCATTTCTTAAAATTGTAATTTTATCAGAACATTCTAAGTTTAATCTTGAATTCATTTTAACTCTACCAACGTCTGAAAGATCATATCTGTCAGAACTAAAAAATAAATTATTAAAAATTTGTGTAGCAATCTCTACTGTAGGGGGCTCACCTGGTCTCAAAACTTTATAAATTTCTGAAATTGCTTCTTCTTTACTATTATTTTTGTCGTTTAATAAAGTTGTTAACAAATAAGGTCCTTTATTAATTGAATTTGTAATTGAAATTTCAATTGAATTTATATTAGCTTCTAAAATTTGCTGAATAATTGTATCATTTAACTCAGTACCAATTGCAAAAACTCCCTCTTCTTCATCATTTACTCTAATATCTCTATGAAGGTATTTTCCATAAAGAGATTCTTGTGAAACCAAGATATCTTTTAATCCATCACTGGCTAGCTTCTTTGCTGTTATATAATTAACTTTATCGCCTAATTTAATAACAATATTACCATTTTTGCTATCAATAACTTCTTCAGAAAAATTTTTAGCTTTATAATTTTCTGGATTAAATTTTGTCTTCCACTTTCCAGTTTTGGAATCTAATGAATAAGTTTCTTTATCATAAAATTCATCTGCTATTTCAGGCTTAGTAAAACCAAGAGCCATAAGTAAAGTTGATGAAAATATTTTCTTTTTTCTATCAATTTTAAAATATAAAAAGTCTTTAACGTCATATTCTAAGTCTAGCCATGAACCTCTATTGGGAATGACTCTGCAGTTAAAAAGAAGCTTACCGCTCGCATGAGATTTTCCTTTATCATGATCAAAAAAAACACCAGGACTTCTATGCATTTGATTCACAACAACTCTTTGAACGCCATTAGTTATAAACGTTCCACTGCCAGTCATCATAGGAACTTCTCCCATGTAAACTTCTTGTTCTTTAGCAGATAAAATATCTTTAGTGTTATTATCTGGGTCTATTTCATAAACAACTAATCTTAAGGTACACTTAAGTGCCGATGTGTAAGATAAGCCTCTTTGAATACATTCTTCTGTATCAAATTTTGGTTTTTCTAATCTATAAGCAACATATTCGAGTGTCGCTTTATCGTTTAAATCTTCAATTGGAAAAATACTTTTAAAAACTCTATCGAAACCTTTTGATAAATCTCCAGCTTCAAGATCAAAATCTGTTAATTGTTTGTAAGAATTTTTCTGAACTTCAATTAAATTTGGAATGGATAAAGTTTCAGCTAACTTACCAAAACTTTTTCTTACATTTTTTTTTTGAGTAAAAGATAGTTGCATCTATTAATAGTTACTGATTAAAAATTAATCAGTAATTAGGTTCTTTCTAATTAATTTATTTAAGTTCTACTTTTGCGCCTGCTGCTTCTAATTTTGCCTTAAGTTCATCAGCATCTTTTTTGTTAACACCAGATTTTACTTCTTTCGGTGCACCCTCTACTAAGTCTTTTGCTTCTTTAAGACCTAAAGATGTTGCTGCTCTAACTTCTTTTATAACATTAATTTTTTTATCACCTGCAGAAATTAACATAACTGTAAAATCATCTTTCGCTTCTTCAGTTGCTCCACCTGCTGCTGCTGCTGGTGCTGCTGCAGCCATAGCTGTAACACCCCATTTTTCTTCAAGTTGTTTTGAAAGTTCAGCCGCCTCTACAACAGTTAAACTTGATAAATCTTCTATAATTTTATTTAGATCAGGCATATTTTTTATACTTCTTTAGGGTTATTTTCAGAATTTTCTGGGGCCAAACTACTCATTTTTTCAGAACGTGCAAGTAAAATACTTACAAATTTTGATGCCGATGCAGCTAAAATTCCAACTATATTTGCTCTAGCCTCATCCAATGTTGGTAAATTGGCTACATTCTGAACTCCAGCTTGATCTAAAATTTCACTACCCATTACTCCACCTAAAAGCTTAAGGTTTTCATTGGTTTTTGCAAATTTTGATAAAATTCTAGCAGAAATAATAGCATCATCAGAAAATGCTACAGCTGTAGCTCCAGTAAATAAATTTGAAATGTCCTTACACTTTGTTTTTTCAAGCGCTAGTTTAGTGATCCTATTTTTGGTAATTCTAAATTTAATTCCATGTTCTCTCATTTGAGACCTTAGATCATCAAGTTGTGACATAGTAAGACCTTGATAATGAGTAACTAATACTGCCTCATTGTTTTGAAACTGAGATTCCATCTCAGTAATATAATTCTTTTTTTGTTCCCTGCTCATCATAACTATATAACTTTTCCTAATTTAACTTTGTAAGATACGCCCATGCTTGATGTTACAAAAGTATTTTTAATTAAATCACCTTTTAAAGTAAGGTTAGCTTTTTCTTTTTCTAAAGTGTCTAAAATTGCATAATAATTTTTTAATAATTTATCATCATGAAATGATTTCTTACCAATACTAACACCAATATTTCCATCTTTATCATTTCTAATTTCAGCTTGACCAGATTTAGCATCAGTTACAGCTTGTTTTACATCATCAGAAACAGACCCAAGTTTAGGGTTTGGCATTAAACCTTTTGGTCCCAAAACTTTTCCAAGTTTTGAAAGTTTAACCATCATTCCTGGAGTGCAAATTAATTTTTCAAAATCTAGCTCACCACCTTTTATTTTTTCAATAAATTCATCACTGCCAACTATATCAGCACCAGCATCTTTTGCTGTTTTTGCTTTGTCGTCTTCACAAACAACGGCAACTTTTACTTTTTTACCATTCCCACCTGGTAAATTAACTACAGTTCTAATATTAACTTCACCTTTTTTTTGTTTATTGTTAACCTGAAAGCTTACATCAATTGATTCATCAAATTTCGTAGTACAGTTTTTTTTAATATCAGGTAATAATTTTTCTATCAATTCAGATGGTAAGTCTTTTGTTTTTTCAGGTAATTTTTTAAATCTTTTTGATGCCATTAGTCTTTAACCTCTATCCCCATTGATCTTGCTGAACCTGCAATAATTTTTACGGCTTGCTCTAAATTATGTGCATTAAGATCTTTCATTTTTTGTGTTGCAATTTCTTCAGCTTGTTTTTTTGTAATTGATCCAGCAATACTTCTGCCAGGTTCTTTTGATCCACCTTTTAATTTGGCAGCCTCTTTAATAAAATGAGATGCTGGTGGAGATTTAATTTCAAAATCAAATTTTTTATCTTTATAAACTGTAATAATTACTGGAATTGGTTTTCCAGCAAATGCTTTAGTTTTATCATTAAATGCTTTACAAAATTCCATTATATTAATTCCACGCTGACCTAATGCTGGACCAACCGGTGGAGCAGGATTTGCTTGTCCTCCCATAATTTGTAATTTTATATATCCACTTATTTCTTTTGCCATTAACTAACTTTCTCTACTTGGTTATATTCTAAATCTACAGGGGTTGGTCTTCCAAATATTGATACAGAAACTTTTAATCTAGATTTCTCTTCATCTATATCTTCAACCATTCCACTGAATGATGCAAAAGGACCATCAACTACCTGAACTTTTTCACCAATATTGTATTCTATACCAGATTTTGGCTGTGCTACACCATCTTTTATTTGACCTAGAATTTTTTCTATTTCTTTATCAGATACGGGCACTGGAATGCCTTTTGAGCCCAAAAACCCACTAACTCTCTTTAAGTTTTTTATCATATGATAAAGGTCATTATCCATTTCACTTTTTATTAAAACATAACCAGGAAAATATTTTTTTTTTCTTTGAATTCTTTTTCCTCTTTTGACTTCGGTTACGTCATGTGTTGGGACAACAATTTCTTCAATTTTATCAGAAATCTTCGCTTTTTCAGCTTCTTCTTTGATCAACCCAGCAACTTTATTTTCAAAATTTGAGTGTGATTGAACAATATACCAATTTTTCATTAAATACTTACCTTTAGTAAAGCTTCCAATAAAAATTTAAGAACTTGATCAAGGAGTAGAAAGAAAAGTGACATGATAACCGCCATTGCAAATACCATTAATGCACCCTGCATAGTCTCTTTTCCAGTTGGCCATGAAACTTTAAAAGCTTCTTGTTTAACTTCTTGAATAAATTTTATTGGGTTTTTCATAATATACTGTTTAGCTTATTTGGCAGGAGCGGAGGGACTCGAACCCTCAACCTCCGGTTTTGGAGACCGGCACTCTACCAATTGAGCTACACTCCTATAGAGTTTACTCTATAATTTTAGTTACTACTCCAGCTCCAACTGTTCTACCACCTTCACGAATAGCAAAGTTTAATTTTTCACTCATTGCGATTGGAGTAATCAAAGTAACTGTAAATTTAGCGTCATCACCAGGCATAACCATTTCAGTTCCTGCTGGTAATGTAACTTCTCCAGTTACGTCGGTTGTTCTAAAGTAAAATTGAGGTCTGTATTTAGTAAAGAAAGGAGTGTGTCTTCCACCCTCATCTTTTTTAAGTACATAAGCCTGAGCTTCAAATTTAGTATGTGGTGTAATTGAACCAGATTTACAGAGAACTTGTCCTCTTTGAATATCATCTCGCTCAACACCTCTTAATAGAATACCAAC
Organism: Candidatus Pelagibacter sp. Uisw_099_02; assembly: GCF_047727625.1. Classification (GTDB taxonomy): domain Bacteria; phylum Pseudomonadota; class Alphaproteobacteria; order Pelagibacterales; family Pelagibacteraceae; genus Pelagibacter. The sequence goes on from NZ_CP159822.1 coordinate 663,604, forward strand.
GTTATCACCTGCTTCACCAGAATCTAGAAGTTTTCTGAACATTTCAACACCAGTACAAACTGATTTTTTAGTTTCAGTCACACCGACGATTTCAACTTCTTCACCAGTTTTAATAACACCAGACTCAATTCTACCAGTTGCAACAGTTCCTCTACCTGAAATTGAGAAAACATCCTCAACAGGCATTAGAAAAGGTTTGTCAACATCTCTAGCTGGTTGTGGAATAAATTCATCAACAGCTTTCATTAATTCCAAGATAGAATTTTTTCCAATTTCATCATCTCTTTTTTCTACTGCAGCTAATGCAGAACCTTTAATAATTGGAGTTGTTTCACCTGGATATTTATAAGAAGTTAAAAGTTCTCTAATTTCCTCTTCTACAAGTTCAATCATGTCTTTGTCATCAACTTGGTCTACTTTATTTAAGTAAACAACAATTGAAGGAATACCAACTTGTCTTCCTAAAAGAATATGTTCTCTAGTTTGAGGCATAGGACCATCAGCAGCGTTAACTACTAAGATAGCTCCATCCATTTGAGCTGCACCAGTGATCATGTTTTTTACATAGTCAGCGTGACCTGGGCAATCAACATGTGCGTAGTGTCTTTTTTCAGTTTCGTACTCAACGTGAGCAGTTGAAATTGTAATCCCTCTTTCTTTTTCTTCAGGGGCTTTATCAATCTGATCATAAGCAACAGCTTTTGCTCCACCAGCTTCCGCTAACGTAATTGTGATTGCTGCAGTTAATGTTGTTTTGCCATGGTCAACATGGCCAATTGTTCCAATGTTACAGTGTGGTTTATTTCTTACAAACTTTTCTTTTGACATTACTTTTTTACCTCAGTTTAGTTTTATTAATAATTTCTTTTTTTCTTGGAGCGGGTAAAGAGAATCGAACTCTTACATCCAGCTTGGAAGGCTAGCGTTCTACCATTGAACTACACCCGCACAACATCAAGAATAACACTCCATTGTTATAAGAAAAATTAATTGAATGGTGGAGGGGGAAAGATTCGAACTTTCGAAGACCGAAGTCAACGGGTTTACAGCCCGCCCCATTTGACCGCTCTGGAACCCCTCCTTATTGGGGAAGTGTCCCCTGTTCAATAAAAACTTCAAACAACATGCGTTTTATATATTTTTCTTATGCAATTGCAACACGAGATTTACTGTGAAAAAATGGTAAAATACGTATAAAACAATGATAAACTTATGAATAAATCATCTTTTTTGATCGTTGGCCAGCATGCTGTTATCGAAGCTCTCAGAAACCCTAATAGAAAGGTTTTAAAAGTTTTTTTAACAGAAGAAAGTAAAAAAAATATTCACAGAAAAAATCCAAAAAAAAATGTTTTAGAGGATATTAAAGTTTATTTTAAGTCAAAAAAAGAATTAGATAAATATACTTCAAAAGATCAAATGATGCATGGTGGGTATATTGCTGAAGTTGAACATTTAGAACAGCCTGATTTAAAAGAGTTTATAAAAGGGAAAAGCAATCTAACATTTGTTTGTATTGATGAAGTGACTGATCCAAGAAATATCGGTTCATTGATAAGAAGTGCAGCATCATTTGATATTGATGGTTTGATAGTTAAAGAAAGACAATTCCCTTCTGATAGTAAACTAATGTATAAAGCTGCAAGTGGTTGTATGGAGCATTTAAATATATTTGAAGTTTCCAATATTAATTCAGCACTTAAAAACTTAAGAGAAAAAAACTTTTGGGTTTATGGTTTTGATGCTAAAGGAGATAAAAATTTTACTGATATTAAATGGAGTGGAAAAAATGTTCTTTTATTTGGTTCAGAAGGATTTGGTATGAGAGAGCATACAGGTAAATATACAGATTTTTTAGTTAAGATTGGTATAAATAATGATGTTGAAAGCTTGAACATATCAAATAGTGCCGCTATTGTATTTCATCATTTGAGTTTTTTAAAAAAAAATTCTTGATTAGTTTAAGATTTCTTAATAGAAATCCAGCATGCCCTTGTAGCTCAGCTGGTAGAGCAATTGATTTGTAATCAATAGGTCCGCGGTTCGACTCCGTGCGGGGGCACCATCACTCAATAAAATCAACACTAATTATTTTTGCTAGACTAATATTTAATCCAATTTTAAATTTAATTGTGCCAGTATTGAACCAACATCAAGTGATCACTAAAATTTTTTTATGTTCAAAACCATCTAATCATTCCAATGATACCGGCACTAGCATAAAAGAATTGTAATAATAATATTCCTTTGTGTTTTCCTCGATAAGCCCAGATACCTATTAAAGCTGCTGATAATAATAATAATGAAAAACCAACAAATTCAAGACCAATGTTTAATGCAACAAATAAAGAGTACAAAATTGCTGTCGCAACACCCATCCATTCAAAAAATTTATTGTTCATTTAATTATCTCCATAAACTACTATCAATTTTTTTTATTTTGCATCAACACAGAACTACAGTTCCTAAAAGTTTTTTCATATTAAATATTGTTTATAAATTTCTTCACGTTGAGTTTTTTCCATACCTTTAGTTTTGTCTACAAACTCGTTTCTTAAATCTCTTGTTTTGAAGATATAAAAGCAAACAGTATCTTTGCTATGATAAATGGCTTTTAATTCATCATCAATCTCATTTAATTCTTTTGGAATATCAGCTTTAATGCAAATCATAATAGTTTATTTAAACCCAGAACCACGATCCCTAAAAGTTTTTTCATTTTATAGTCCAAAAAATTCAGCTACATAAGCTATTACAAATAAACAACCTACTACACCACCCCAAACAACAATACTCCCTAATATCCAAAATATCCATTTTGGCATTCCTAATTTTTTAAGTTTCTCTAATACTAATAATGGAATAGCTACGATTGCTGGCAAAGCAAATCTAAATAAAGTTCCTAGAAGAAACAACAGAATAAAGAATAAAAATATCTCACCAAAAATATCCATTGGATAATATCTTTATTTCTTTATATATTTTTTTGCTACAGATTCATCAACTTCATAATTCCAACCATCTAATTTTCTTATTTTTTCATAAAACTCTTTATCTCTTTCAGCTTCAAAAAGTAGATTTTGACTAGTACCTTTTTTATTTGCTTTATGAATACCTCCCATAAGAAAAAAGCTTGGTATAAAGATCCACCATAATCCTGTGAAGCTCCAGTATATAGAATATAAAAATTGTCCAACAGCAATCCAACTCCAAAAGTGCATTGCTACACCAGAGCTTTTAGCTTTTGGTGCTAAATCAGGATTATCTGCAATCTTAACTGCAATGTCATTAAACATTCCTAGATTTAATTTTCCAGAATTTTTTAATTCAACCATTTGTTTATGAGGTATGCTTATTGTTCCATTTTCATATCTTTTCATTTCAACTCCATATTTTTTAAAAACATTACCACTGTGCCAAGATTGTGACCAGACTAAAAATATTTAGAGATTATCGTTGCAAACAAATGTTTAATTAAACTTTAGCAATTGATTTGTAATCAATAGGTCCGCGGTTAGACTCCGTGCGGAGGCATCATCTACTTAATTATTAGAAGTCTCTTTTCTAACCTGCTCAATTTTGATTTTTTTATGAAGGCTATTATTTTTATCATATAATAATTCAAAAATAATTTTCTTACTAGATTGAATTGATATAGTTTTTACATTTCTAACTTCAAAATTGTCTGCTACCGCACTGATAGGTCTTTTATTACTATCCAAATTTTTGATTAAAATTTTTGATTTATCACTAACAATTGTACCTCTCCATCTTCTTGGTCTAAAAGGACTAATCGGTGTGACTGCTAATTTTTTAGAATCTAAATTTAAAATAGGACCATGTGCAGATAAATTATAAGCAGTACTCCCAGCTGGCGTAGAAACTAAAACACCGTCTGAAATTAAATTCTTAATTATATTTTTTGTATTAGATGTTATGGAGATTGATGAAGCTTGTTTACTTTGCCTTAAAACAGATACCTCATTAATAGCTATTGATTTTTTTATTTTATCACCTTTTGTTCTTACACTCATTTGTAAAGGATGAATTTTGATACTGTGTGAAGTTTTTAGATTCTTGATAAAATTTTCATTAGAAAATTTATTCATTAAAAAACCATAGTTTCCAGAGTTTATTCCGTAGAAAGGTTTTTTGTATCTATATAGTTTTTTTAATGTTTGAAGCATAAACCCATCTCCACCCAAAACAATTATGATATTTGATTTTTTTAAAGTTGTTGTTTTAATTCTTTTATTTAAAAAAGATCTGATCCTCATTGAAGTTTTTGTTTTATCAAAAACTAAATAAATTTTATCTTTCATTTAATGGTGCCCTCGGCCAGACTCGAACTGGCACTCCAAAAAAGGCACGGATTTTAAGTCCGTTGTGTCTACCAATTTCACCACGAGGGCATTAATGAATTTCATGAATATTTATGCTAATATTTATAATTGAACAAGCTTAATAAGTAAATTTCTTTAATCAAAATTCTAATAATCCTTTTTTAAGATAATTCTTATTTATATCACAATCTTTATATCCTTTTTTAACAATATTAAGATAGCGCTCTGTAGGAAACATAAATGGTGACTTATCTACCATCATATAGGTCATTACTTTTTTTCCATAATAATAAAAATAATGTTTGGTATATAAAGTGGGATAATCTTCATAGAGATCTAACTTTTTTTCATCGCTTTTAGAAATTTTAAATAATCCACCTTGTACAATTGAGTTTTTTTTAGGCTCAATATCTGCAGCTCTATATCTGCTTCTAAAAGTTAATCTAAAGTCCTTAAGATTTATCTTTTTTAAATAAATACTATCCTTACATCTTCGTTTCATTTGAAAATGATTAAGATTACTACCATATGCAAAATAAAGCATTTAACGTTTCACTACTTCAATCTTTTTTTCATTTACAAACTTTAATATTTGTGAATTACAGTTATCAATTTTTGATTGATCTTCTGATCTTATTACAATTGAAACTCCTAATTTTCCTGCTTGGAAAAATGGATAACTTCCAATTTCAACATCCTTATTCTCATTTTGGACCTTTGTTAATGAATTTGCAATTTCACTTTCAACTGTTTTTAAACTTATTGTGTGACTTAATATTGGCTCTCCACCAACTATTATATTTGTAAGACCACCTAACATTGACTTTAAAATTGATGGGACACCTGGTAAACAAAATACATTTTGAATACTAAAACCTGGTGCTCCACTTGTAGGATTTAAAATAAGTTCTGCATTTTCAGGCATCCAAACCATTTTTTGTCTTCCCTCATTAAACTCTCCAGGCTTATAATATACTTCTAAAATCTTATATGCCTCTTTATGTATTTCATATTTTACTCCAAATGCTTTTGAAACAGATTCTGCAGTAATATCGTCATGAGTAGGACCAATGCCACCAGTTGTAAAAATATAATTATAATTTGTTCTCAATAAATTAAGTGTATCAATTATTGTTTTTTCAATATCAGGAATTACCCTGACCTCTCCTACAATTACCCCAATAGAATTAAGCCAAGTTGCTAGAGTTGAAGTATTGGTATCCTGGGTTCTTCCAGATAGGATTTCATTACCTATAATTAATATAGCTGCATTAAATTTGGTTTTTTTGTTCATTTTAAATGTATAATTTAATAATGGAATTTACCAAACCTTTATTAAAAGGCAAATTAATCAAACGATACAAACGTTTTTTTACTGATGTTAAATTAGATAAAGGAATTGTTACTGCTCATTGTCCAAATACTGGATCAATGAAAGGGTTACTTGATGAAGGAAACAATGTTTACATACTTCCTAATAATGACCCTAAAAGAAAACTTAAATATGGATTGGAAATAATAAATGCTAGAAAAAATTTAGTAGGTGTTAATACGCATATGGCTAATAGAATAGTTCAACATGCCTTAGAAAATAATTTGATTAAAGAACTCAAAAATAATGACTTAATAAAACCTGAAGTATTTTATAATAAAGAAACTAGGTTTGATTTTTTACTTAAAAAAAATAAAAATGAAATGTTTGTTGAAGTTAAAAATGTAACTCTTTTTAGAGAAAAAAATATTGCAGAATTTCCTGATGCTATAACTTCACGTGGGTCGAAACATTTACTAACACTTATTGATGCAATTAAAAAAGGTTACAAAACATACTTGCTATTTTTAGTTCAAATTCAAAATATGGAATATTTTAAAATAGCAAAAGATATAGATGTTAAATATTATGAAAACTATCTTTTAGCAAAAAAAGCAGGTGTTAATTTTTTAGCCTATCGGTGTAAAATAAGTGATAAAAAAATTTATATCGAAAAAAAAATTAAGATAATTTCTTAATATTTAAAAATCACTCACCACCAGTAATATTAATTACTTCATTGGTGATAAATTGATTTTTATTTGATGCTATATAAAAAATATAATTAGCAATATCTTTTGGATTAGCCATTTTTTTAATTGGTAAAAGTTTAGTTCTTTTAATTAAGTTTTTATTAGGAATCTTTTTATGAATTTTAGTATTAGTTAGGCCTATTTTTACTGTATTATAAAATATATTTTTATCTGCAATTTTTTTAAAATAACTAGGTATGAATTCATTCAAGTGTTTAGATAAAGAATATTCAAAAGTTTTACTTCCACCACCAAACTTAACACCAATACTAGAAGAGTTTACTATTCTGCCCCATTTTTTTTTAATCATTTTCTTCAATGATTTTCTAATAATTAACATTGGGATAAAAGAATTTATTTTTAAAGTTTTTTCTAAACTTTTTGTTGTGAATTCTTCAAATGATTTTCCACTGATATAACCTACTAAATTTATAATTATATCATAATCATTTTTAAATTTTTTAAGTATATTTTTTTCATTTAAACTAGATAGATCAGCTTTAATTAAATTGCATTTATATTTAAGATTTTTTATAATTTTAGAATTAGCGTTGTAATGTAAATTTACTTTATAAATACCCTTATCTAAAAATTTCCTAGTTAGTTCTATGCCAATATCAGAGCTTCCACCTAAAATTAATACATTTTTTTTCATCAATTAAAATATCCTGAATTTTTTTCACCCATAAAAGTGCCTTCAACATCACAAACATTACATGGTGCAAAATTTCTATTAGCATTATTTAACATCTTTCTAATTTTCATTGATTTTTTACTAAACCAAATGTCCACAAGATCTTCTTTATTTAAATTTCCTAATATAACTTTTTTACCCCAATCGTGGGGGCACATCAAAACATCACCCTGATAATCTAAAAAAAAAGTATAAGAAGGAATATAGCATGGGCTTTTAAGGGGTTCTTTAAGGCTATCTATTTTAAATTCTGCATTTTCCATTAATCCAGATCTGTTGCTTAATGTAATTCCAAAATCTTGATCTTCCGAGTAATAACGATGTCTAACAATGTACTGTTCATTTGATAGATTTGCTTTTTTACATAAATCTTCTAATTTATCAGCGTCTTCCTTGCCATCATAGGCACTTATTAAAATTTTGTTTAACCCATTTTCAAATAATTTCTTTAGTCTCTTAAGGTTTAATGGATCACCGTTAGTTACCATCTCCACGTTAGAGTCTGGAATAAATTTTTTAACCATATTGATTAAATTATAAATGTTTTTATCTAAAAGCGGCTCTACAAATCCACTATATCTTATTGTTCCACTGTAATTAAGTTTTTTGAGTTCCTCGCACAGTTTTTCATGTAAATCATTAGTTATGAATTCTTTTTTATCATCAAAATCTGCAGCACTTCTTGGACAAAATGAACAAGATCTATTACAAGTACCAGATTCACTTATTTCAATCTCTGTTGGTAAAGGAAGTCTAAGATTTTTGTATTCAAAAATTTGAATTTTATCTTCAACAGTTTTTGATTTATAATCTATGTTTGTGTCTAAAAATTTTTTTTTTTTCATTATACTATTTAGCTAATTTTTAATTAATTTTCTAACTTTTGCCAAATCCTCTTTAGTATCAACTGCTACTGATTTATTAGACATTTTTAACATTTTAACTTGATATCCAAGTTCTAAAAACCGGTTTGATTCTAGGTCTTCAATTGATTCTAATGTAGTTTTTTTTTTTGCAGATGTAAAAATTTTTAAAGACTTATAGGGAAAAGAATAAATACAAACCTGTCTCCATGCTTTTACAAATTTTTTTTTTTTATTAGATGGAATAGGCGAACGAGACATATATAGTAAGTTTTTTTTATTATCAAATACAGCTTTTGGTATACTAGGAGATAAGAATAGTTTTTTTTCTTTTATATCTGTATAGCCATTAACAACTTGATTGGGAAATCTTCTTGCATATTTAACAATCTTTTTAATATCCTCAGGGTTACATATAGGTTCATCACCTTGAACATTAATATAAAAATCTTTTTTAATTTTTTTGGCAACTTCAGCAATTCTATCAGTTCCAGTAAGGCACTTTTTAGATGTCATTAAAGTTTTAATGTTTTGATTTTCACAAATTTTTTGAATTCTTTTATCATCAGTTGCAATTAAAATTTTTGATCTGGGTACAGCTTTCAAGCACTGATTAACTGTTCTAATAATCATGGGAATTCCCTTTATGTCTAGCAATGGTTTTCCTGGAAGTCTTTTTGAAAAATATCTAGCAGGTATAATCAATAGATAATCAGTCATTAAATTTTTTTTAATATTTTCACTTTATAATTTGTTGGAGTCAAAGAGATTAAAGTTTTAGCTTTATTTTCTAATCTGTAGTTTTGAAATAGCTCATCCATTTCAAATTTTTTAGGACTATTTTCAGTATATCCGTCTAATCCTGCTAAAAATATTTTTCTAGATTCACCGCTAGTGCAAACTCCTAATGCGTAAGATATGGCTAAAGAATTTGGTAAAACTGAATAATTTTTTTCAAACTTAAATCTTTTATTTTTTACCTGTAAACCAAAATCTAAAATATTTTTTGATTGAAGTTTAGATTTAATATTTTTAGAAAAACTAGAATATGGAGTTATTAGATAATTATTAAATCTTTTATACTTATTAATATCTGATAATAGCCTTAGAGGATGACAGACAATATGAGCATTAATATATTTTTTTGGAACTGGATGGATTGCATTTAATGCAAATACGACAGGTTTATATTTATTAATGAATTTAATTACTTTTTCTTTATGTGTTGATGTTGTCTTACCAGGTCCTATTATAAGTACATCCTTGTCTTTAATTAATTCAATAGGCTTCCAGCTTCCTTTTATAACTCTTTTATAAAAATTTTTTCCTAATGAAATGAGTTCATTACTAAATTTTTTGCCACCTACAGTGTTTAAATAATTAAGATTGGAATAAACATCCTCTGGCTGAAAACTATCATCACCTAACATACCCTGTACAAAACTAGGGTGAATGGAATGAAGACCAGCAAAATAATAAAAGGGATTAGATCCCCATTTATATTTATCTTTAAGGGGTTCAAAATAATTTTTAATCAAATTTAATAAATGAACAAGCCTTTCGCTTTTTTCATTTCTTCTTTTTAATTCAAGAATCAAATACTCTGTTTTGGTATTTCCTGGACCCCTACCCATACCTGTAACTGTACAGTCAATCCAATTAACTGAATTGTTAATTGCTTCAATTGAATTTTCTAAAGCTTTACCCATATTATCATGAGTGTGTATACCTGTAGAGCCTTTCCAATTAGCTTTAATGTTTTTAATTATTTTTTTTGTTTTTGTAGCATCTAGACTTCCTAAGCTATCTGCAAAATACAAAATATCTGCCTTTGATTTTTTAACTTGTAAAACTGTATTTTTAATCTCCTGACTTGACAGCTCAGGTATCTGCATAATATTTACACCAACTTTATAACCTGATTGTTTAAGCCAATTTACCAGAGGTATAATTATTTTAACCTCTTGATGATGGCATGCAATTCGTACAAGTGAAATTAAAGAATTTTTTTTTTGCTTAAAATTTTTTTTTGCTAACTCAATAATATTTTTACTATTAACAAAATCAGCAGCATTTACCATTACTCCTAATTTTAAATTTTTTGGAATTTTTAAGCTTTTTAAAAAACTTTCTTCTGAGTAGGCTGTTGGCCCTTTTGTTTTTACTTTATCAATGAACCTGAAGCCTATTTCAACATAATCGACTTTGATTATATCCATTACCCTAAGATATTCATTAATTAAATCTTTTTTAAAATGCCAGTTATTGTAATAACCCCCATCTCTCAGTGTACAATCTAAAATATTTAATTTATTTTTATTCATTATCAAGATATAAATACAATTGTTCTATCAGAATTCTTAATAATTATTAACCAAGATATTCCAGAATAAGTATTACATATGTCAGAATATTTAGAAAAATTTGAAAAAATGAGAATTGCAGGCAACCTTGCTGCAAAAACTCTGGATATGCTTACAGAAAATATTAAGCCTGGTATAACTACAGATTTTATAGATAAACTTGGATATGAATTTATAAGAGATAATGGTGGCTACTCTGCTCCTCTTTTTTATAGAGGTTTTATAAAGTCATTATGTACTTCTTTAAATCATGTTGTCTGTCATGGCATACCGTCTGACAGAGTTTTAGTTGAAGGTGATGCCTTAAATGTTGATGTGACAGCCATAGTGGATAAGCATTATGGTGACACTAGCAGAATGTTTTGCGTTGGCAAAACCCCTGTTAAAGTTAATAACTTAATTGATGCTACATACGAGTCTATGATGAGGGCAATAAATTTGCTAAAGCCAGGATTAAAACTAGGTGACATTGGATATGAGATACAATCTTTTGTTGAAAAAAAAGGTTACTCAGTTGTTAGAGATTTTTGTGGTCACGGAATAAGTACAACATTTCACGAACCACCAAATATTTTACATTATGGAAGAAGAAATACAGGCTTGGAGCTTAGACCCGGTATGACTTTTACCATTGAGCCCATGATAAATACCGGTGAATGGGATGTTAAAATGCTAAAAGATGGTTGGACTGCAGTTACAAAGGATAAATCTTTATCTGCACAATTTGAGCATACGTTAGGTATTACTGAAAATGGTTATGAAATCTTTACAGAATCTGTTAAAGGTTATTCTAAGCCCCCTTACTTATAATTAATGATTGAGAGATATTCTAGAAAACAGCTTACTGACATATGGTCAGAAGAAAATAAGTACCAAATTTGGCTCGATGTTGAGATTGCAGCAGCTGAAGCTATGGAAAAATTAGGACAAATTCCCAAGGGTGTTGTCACTGTTGTAAGAAAAAAAGCAAAAATAAACGTCAAAAGAATTCACCAAATTGAGAGTAAGGTTAAGCATGATGTCATAGCATTCTTAACTTCAGTTACTGAAAAAGCAGGGATTAAAGCAAGATACCTTCATCAAGGTATGACATCTTCTGATGTTCTGGATACCAGCTTAAATATTCAATTAGTTCAATCAGGTAAGATTCTACTTGGTGATATTGATCAAATTCTAAAGGTTTTAAAGAAACAGGCCAAAAAATATAAATACACTCCATGTATGGGTAGAAGTCATGGAATTCATGCTGAGCCAATTACATTTGGTTTAAAATTAGCTTCATTTTATGAAGAGTTTAAAAGAAATAGAAAAAGATTAGTTAATGCAATTGATGAAATTTCAACATGTGCAATCTCTGGTGCTGTTGGAACTTTTGCAAATATAAGTCCAAGTGTTGAAAAGCATGTTGCTAAAAAACTTGGCTTAAAAATTGAACCTATATCAACTCAAGTTATACCAAGAGATAGACATGCATTTTACTTTTCTATTCTTGGAATTATTGCTGGATCAGTTGAAAGAGTTGCAATTGAAATTAGACATTTACAAAGAACAGAAGTATATGAAGTGCAAGAATTTTTTTCAAAAGATCAAAAAGGTTCATCAGCAATGCCTCATAAAAAAAATCCAATATTAAGTGAAAATTTGACAGGTCTTGCAAGAATGGTTCGAAGTGCAGTTCTTCCTGCCCTAGAAAATATTGCACTATGGCATGAAAGAGATATTTCTCACTCAAGTGTTGAAAGAAATATTGGTCCTGATGCAAATATAACTTTAGATTTTGCTTTAGCCAGACTTAGTAATATTTTAGATAAAATGATTGTCTATCCAAAGAAAATGATTGAAAATTTGAATATAACTAAAGGTTTAATTTTTTCCCAAGAAGTAATGCTAGAGCTAACAAAATCAGGATTAAGTAGAGAACAATCTTACAAAATGGTTCAAAACTATGCAAAAAAATGTTTTGCAGAAAACCTAAATTTATTTGATGTCATTTCCAATGATGAATTCATAATGGCAAAAATTTCATCAAGAAGATTAAAGGCTATATTTAATTATTCATCACACTTTAAAAATGTAGATTTAATCTTTAGAAGAGTTTTTAAATAATGAAAAAAGGTAAGAAATTATACGAAGGTAAGGCTAAAATAATTTATGCAACATCTGATAAAAATTTAGTTATCCAATATTTTAAAGATGATGCAACAGCTTTTAATAATTTAAAGAAATCAACTATTGAAGGCAAAGGTGTTTTAAACAATAGAATATCTGAACATATCCTTTCCAACTTGACTCAAATTGGAATTAAAAATCATTTAGTTAAAAGATTAAATATGAGAGAGCAGATTATTAAACTTGTTGAAATTATACCTATAGAATTTATTGTTCGAAATGTTGCAACAGGTTCTATTACTAAAAGACTTGGTATTGAAGATGGAACAGTTTTAAAACAGCCTCTATTAGAATATTGTTTAAAAGATGATAGTTTAGGTGATCCACTCATTGCAGAAGAGCATATATTGGCCTTTGATTGGGCTACAAAATCTGAATTAGAAAAAGTTAAAAAGATGATCCTAAGAATTAATGACTTTATGGTTGGAATGTTTAGAGGTGTTGGAATTAAACTAATTGATTTTAAACTTGAGTTTGGGAGACTTAAAGAAAATGGTAAAAATGAAGTTATTTTAGCAGATGAAATTAGTCCTGATACTTGCAGATTATGGGACAGTATTACCGAGAAAAAACTAGATAAAGACAGATTCCGTAAGAATCTAGGAGACTTAATACCCGCTTATACTGAAGTTGCCAAAAGACTTGGTATTTTACATGAGCAGTCAAATGTTAGTGCTGTCAATATTACAAAATTAAGATCAATTAAAAAAAGAAAATAATATGAAAATATCAGTGGTTATAACTCTTAAAAAAGATGTCTTAGATCCTCAGGGTAAGGTAATTCATCAAACTCTAGAAGGTATGGGGTTTGAAGGTATCGATGAAGTAAGACAAGGGAAATATTTTGAAATTAATACAAAAGAAAACGATAAAAAAAAAGCTGAAGCAAAAGTTGAAGAGATGTGTAAAAAACTTTTAGTAAACTTGGTAATAGAAAATTATAAGATTATTGGATCTGAATAATAGATAATGCAATCATCTGTAATAACTTTTCCTGGATCCAATTGTGACAGAGACATGGATGTCGCCTTAAAAAAATTTGGTTTTAAAAATAAAATGGTTTGGCATGATGATGTTGAACTTCCCAAAAGTGACTTAGTAGTTTTACCAGGTGGATTTTCATATGGTGACTATCTTAGGTGTGGAAGTATGGCGTCAAAATCAAGAATTATGAAATCTGTTGTAAACTTTGCGCAAGGTGGTGGTAAGGTTATGGGTATCTGCAATGGTTTTCAAATTTTAGTTGAAACTGGTTTACTTCCAGGCGTACTACTTAGAAATGAATACTTAGAATTTATTTGTAAAAATGTTTTTGTAAAAGTTAACAATAAAGACAATTCTTATTTTAAAGGTATTAAAAAAGATACCTACGAATTTCATATAGCTCACAATGAAGGAAATTACTTTTGCTCTAAAGAACAAATTAAAGAGATTAATGAAAACAATCAAATAGCTTTATTTTACTCAGATAAAGATGGGAATGTTAAAAAAGAATCTAACCCTAATGGTTCATTGCAAAATATAGCTGGTGTGTTTAATAAAGAGGGTAATATTTTGGGAATGATGCCCCATCCAGAAAGAATGATAGACCCTGCTCTATCGGGTGAAGATGGTTCAATATTTTTTGAAAACCTAATTAATAATTTAAAATAATGACAGTTAACGAACAACTTGCAATTGATCATGGTTTAAAAAAGGATGAATATAAAAAAATCTGTGATTTATTAAAAAGAGTTCCTAATATTACCGAACTAGGAATTTTTTCAGCAATGTGGAATGAGCATTGCTCTTACAAATCTTCAAGATTTCATCTTAAAAACCTTCCTACTAAAGGAAAAAATGTAATTCAAGGGCCTGGGGAGAATGCTGGTGTTATTGATATTGGTGATGATGATGCAATAGTATTTAAAATTGAAAGTCACAATCATCCTTCATTTATTGAGCCTTACCAAGGTGCAGCAACTGGTGTTGGTGGAATTATGAGAGATGTTTTTACAATGGGTGCAAGACCGATAGCCAATTTAAACTCAATTCATTTTGGGTCACCTCAGCATAAAAAAACTAAAAATTTATTACGTGGAGTTGTTCATGGTATAGGTGGATATGGTAATTGCATGGGTGTTCCAACAATTGCTGGTCAGACTAGCTTCGACGAGTCTTATAATGGTAATATTTTAGTAAATGCCATGACTTTAGGTCTTGTTAAAAAAGATAAGATTTTTTATTCAAAAGCTGCTGGTTTAGGAAAACCTGTAATCTATGTTGGTTCAAAAACAGGAAGAGATGGAATTCATGGTGCCAGTATGGCATCAGCTTCTTTTGATGATAAAATTGAGGAAAAAAAACCAACCGTTCAAGTTGGGGATCCCTTTACTGAAAAACTATTATTAGAGGCTTGCCTAGAATTGATGGCGGGAGATTCAATAATAGCCATTCAAGATATGGGTGCTGCAGGTCTAACTTCTTCAAGTATTGAAATGGCTTCAAAAGGAAACTTGGGAATTGAAATCAATTTAAATAAAGTTCCTTGTAGAGAAGCAAATATGACCCCTTATGAAATTATGCTGTCTGAAAGTCAAGAGCGAATGCTTATTGTTTTAGAAAATGGCAAAGAAGAAATGGCAAAAAAAATATTTGATAAATGGAATTTAGATTTTGCTGTTATAGGTAAAACTACAAAAAGTAAAAAAATTGAACTTTATTTCGATAAAGAAAAAGTAGCAAATATTCCTGTTGATACATTGGTTGAAAACTCGCCTATGTATGATCGAAAATGGAAAAAAGCTAAGTTGCCTAAAAAAATTAAAATCGAAAAAGAACTATTTAAAACTTTAAAAGTGAAAAATGTTTTGAATAAAATATTATCAAACCCAAATGTATGCAGTAAAAAATGGATTTGGCAACAGTATGATCACACTGTAATGGGTGACACCATTCAAAAGCCTGGTGGAGATGCTGGTGTCGTTAGAGTTCATGGTACTAATAAAGCTGTCGCAGCATCCGTTGATTCATCTGCTGTATATTGCTGGGCCCACCCTTTAAGTGGTGGAAAACAAATTGTTTGTGAAAGTTGGAGAAACTTAATTTCAGTTGGTGCAAAACCAATTGCAATTACTAACTGTTTAAATTTTGGTAGTCCTGAAAATGAAGAAAATATGGGTGAGTTTGTAGAATGTGTTCATGGATTAGGTGAAGCGAGTGCATATTTAGATTTCCCAGTAGTTTCAGGAAATGTTTCTTTTTACAATCAAACTAAAGATATTGGCATTAAACCCACTCCTACAATTGGTGGTGTTGGTTTAATTAAAGATTACCAAAATATGGTTACAATGGATTTGAAAGAAGCTGACAATATGCTTTTAGTTATAGGTAAAACTGAAGGTCATCTAGATCAAAGCTTATTTGCAAGAGATATTTTAAATGAAAAAAATGGACCCCCTCCTGAAATCAATCTTTTCAATGAAAAAAATAATGGTGAAACAATTTTGAAACTTATCGATAAAAAATTTATTAAGTCTGCACATGATGTTTCTTTAGGGGGCATAATTACTGCTCTTTCTAAAATGTGTATTAAAGGTAAAAAAGGTGCAAATATTAAAAAACCTAATTACTTAATTAATCAGTTTGAATACTTATTTGGTGAAGACCAAGGAAGATACATTGTGGAAATTACTAAAGATAATCTGGAAAGTGCAACTAAGATACTTCAAGAAAACTCAGTACATTTTGATGAGCTTGGATCAGTAAATGACAATATTTTGATAATTGATGATAAGACAAAAGTATCAATTGACGATCTGATTAAATCACATACAAATTGGCTAACTAACTATATGGATAATTAAAATGGCAATGGATTTAAAAGAAATTGAAACACTAATTAAAGAAGCTTTACCAGATGCTATAATAGAAATTCAAGACTTAGCGGGAGATAGTAACCACTACTCAGCAACAATTACTTCAAGTAAATTTTCTGGAAAAAGTAAAATTGAGCAACATAAGATTGTGTACAATTCTTTAAAAGGAAAAATGGGCAACGAACTACACGCATTAGCAATTAAAACAAAGGAGCAATAATGGACGATAACACAAAAAATTTAATTCAGAATCATATTGATACTAACGAAGTATGTTTATTTATGAAGGGAACTCCTGACGCTCCACAGTGTGGTTTTTCTATGGCTGTATCAAACATGCTAAAAATTTTAGAAGTTAATTATAAAGGAATTAATGTTCTTGAATCACAACCTTTAAGAGAAGGTATAAAAGAATTTAGTGACTGGCCTACTATTCCACAAGTTTATATCAAAGGTGAATTTGTCGGGGGCTGTGACATCGTTAAAGAAATGTATGAAAATGGTGAACTAAAGAAAATTCTTGAAGATAAAGCTATAGAATTTAAGAAGTAAATAATGAGAACCTTTATTTATAAAACTATTATAACTGCAGTTTTAATCATATTGGTTTTTGAAATAACAATTGGCCGTAAGTTTGATCAGATAAACAGCAAAGTAGAATCTTTTTTTACTAAAGAAGGTAGAAAAGAGGCTGTAATAAATTTAAAAAAAGAAATTAAAAAAGCTAATGAAAAAGAAAACTACCTTAATGAAGAAGAAAGAGAGCTTTTAAGAAATTTCATATTAAAAATCCAAAAAGAATTGAATCTGTAGGCTATTTACACTCTACTAAATTAGATATTTTTAATTTATTTTTATAATAAAAATTTAATTTAATAAATTCTGAATAAATAATATCACAACCATAAGGAATACTTGATTTCATATTTCTTACTAACTGAACAGCATAAAATGGTCTTACAATTGATTTATTAATAGTTTGCCAATTATAATAGCAGTTGATTTTATCATCTTTTAAATATGGCTTAACTAGATAAATGGGAGATACTACTAAGCAAACATCTTTTATATCTCTTTTAATTATTTCTTTTGAAATATTTTTTCCACTAACCCCCCAGTAATCTAATTCAAAATTTTTACTAATATCAATTGTTCTAGTGGGTAAGTTAAACCATGTATACTGATATGGATATAATGAAAAATTTTCATAAATAAAAAATAAAATGAAAATAGAAATAATTTTATTGTTATATTTTGGTAATAAAGAATTAAGTGAAATAAGACTGAGTATTATTAAAAGTGGTACCAAAAATATTATTTGTCTCAACTCATCATAAAGAGGGGTTTTTAAAAAAATAAATATTAACGGTAATAAAATTACTGTACCTAATATTGTGCCAACAAATATTTGATTTTTTTTAATATTAAAAATTTTTTTTTCTGTAAAGGGTATTAAAAAAAGTCCTATTAAAACAATAAACGGTAACTTAACCAATAACCAGCTAGGTATATACAAGGGGTCAAGATTTTGAGCTCTGAGACATTCACCAAATGTTAAAGTACATATATCCTGTGGAAAATTACCCATAAATATTATTGCATCAATTAATAATAATGGGTTGATCCAAAAAATTGGGTAAAATAAAATAACAAATAAATAAACAGTAACAGTGAAGAAGATTAATTTTATCAATATAATTTTGAAAAACACCTGATAGCTAATTTTTTTAATGTTTAATAATATAATAATACTAACTAAATATTGTAGAAAAATTAAGATACCAGAAATTCTAATTGATATTAAAAAAGCACTTAAAAGTGCAAATAAAAAGATATCTCTATATCTTATAATATTGCTATCTATAAACTTATTAATTAAATAAAAATTTAAATAAGTTAAAATAATCCATACTGATAAAAATGGAATATCTTTTGGATTAAATAAACTATGTCCAAATAAATATGGATAAACTAAATAAAAAATAGTTGATAAAACTGAAAATAATTTATTTTGAGTGATTAAATATAAAATCTTTTTAAAATAAATACCAGATATAGAAAAAAAGATAAAAACAACAGCATGTTTTGAAATAAGTTTAGCCCCATAATTATCAACATAATAAAAAAATGGGATAATCTTTTGTATTAAAGCTTGAAGTGGTTGAGATATAATCTGAAAACCTATGCCATAGAACTTATCCCTAAATTCTGACTGATAATCAAAGTTTCCATAAAAAAAATTTATAACTATTTTTTTATTAAAATTCCAATAAAGCTCTTCATGAAATTCATCATGAGAAATTCCTGTGTTTAAAGATAAGTAAAAACCAAAAAGCAGGAAACTAATTAGGAAAATATAAAAAAAGGTATTTATTTTGTTTTTTATTAGATTCAATTATCTAGAATAATATTCAATTACCAGGTTAGGCTCCATAACAACTGGATAAGGAACTTCCTCGAACTTAGGTGTTCTTACAAAAGTAACTTTTTTATTTTTTTCATCCATAAGAATATATTCTGGGGTTTCTCTTTCTTTGTTTGCTAAGGCAATATCAATAAATGCCAATTGTTTAGATTTATCTCTAATTTCAATCGTGTCTTCTTCGTTAACAATATAACTAGCAATATTGACTTTTTTTCCATTAACTTTGACATGTCCATGGTTAATAAGTTGTCTAGCCGAAAATACTGTTGTTGAAAATCTTGCTCTGTATACAATTGAATCAAGTCTTCTCTCAAGCAATCCTACTAAATTTTCACCCGTGTCACCTTTTTGCATGGCAGCTTTTTTGTAAATATTTCTGAATTGTCTTTCGTTAATATTACCGTAGTAACCTTTTAATTTTTGTTTAGCTTGCAGCTGAATACCATAATCGGAAGGCTTACCTTTTCTACCTTGACCGTGTTGCCCAGGTCCATAATCTCTTTTATTGAAGGGACTCTTAGGTCTGCCCCATAGGTTGATTTTTAACCTTCTATCTATTTTGTGTTTAGAACTTATTCTTTTTGTCATATGATAGTTGGGGTTATAAACTTACTCATTATTTTGTCAATCAACCTTTTTTAGCTAAACTAGCAAATACACTAGATAAAATACGTGTTTCTTTCTGTGAGAGCTCCATTTTAGAAAAAATACTTCTTAAGTTTTCTAACATTATAGGCCTCTTCTCTAGGGGTTTAAAAAAGTCTTTTTCCTCTAATTTTTTTATACAAAGATTTGTCATAGCTTGAATATCACTTTTGCTTGCTAAGGATACTTTTTTGGATTTAGAGTATTTTGCTCCTTTTAAATTGATAATATTAGCTACTGTGTGAGCAATAATAATAACACTATGCGATAAATTTAAAGATTTAAATTCAGGATTAGTTGGTATTTGCATCGTAAAATTAGCATAACTGATTTCACTATTAGATAGTCCAGAGGCCTCAGAACCAAATAGAAAAGCAACTTTCTTATTAAAATCAATCTTTTTTAAATCATTTAAATTTATATGTTTAATATTCTTATTTCGAAATCTTGCAGAAGTAGCAATAACATAATCTACTTTTTTTACAGCAGATTCTAAATTTTCATGTATTTTTGCATTCACTATTAGATCTTTTGCACCGACAGAAGTTGCTAGAA
This sequence comes from Candidatus Pelagibacter sp. Uisw_099_02, assembly GCF_047727625.1. Classification (GTDB taxonomy): domain Bacteria; phylum Pseudomonadota; class Alphaproteobacteria; order Pelagibacterales; family Pelagibacteraceae; genus Pelagibacter. Next base: position 683,582 of record NZ_CP159822.1, read on the forward strand.
TTTTATCATTTGGAAAAATTGGCTTTGGTTTTACAATGATTAGCTTTTTAAATTTAAAGTTTTTAATTGCTCTAGCACAAGCACCTATATTTTCAGATAACTGTGGTTGGTGTAAAATAAAAAAGATATTATTAAAAGACATCAGTAGCTAAATTAATCTAATCCATGATTTCTGTTATAGTCAGATGTTTTTGAATTAATTAAACCTTTGAGTAAAGCTTTTTCTACAGACCACATTGAAACTTTTAATGGATAACATTTAGCATTATCTGAAGAATGTTCTGATCCACAATCACCACCAGGGCAAGTCGATAAAACACCAAGTAAATCTGTTTCAGCAAAAAATTCTAAATAATCACCTGGTCTTACTGGACTTGACTTCATAAAATACTGCTTAGTATCATTTGTAAAACCTGTACACATAAAAACATTTAAAACATCATGAACTAATTTTTCAGCCTCACCTAACTTGATTCCTTTTTCATTAACTAAAGCTCTTGTTAGATTTGAATGACAACAATAATGATAATTTTCATCTGAAAGTAATTTAGATGTATATGGGTCACAACGAGTTCCTATAACATCATGAACAGATCCTCCATCTTTATCATATCCATACCAATCTAAAGTGTCCCAAGTAATTGTGGCTAAAGACCTTAAGTATGGAAAATTACTTAACATTCTATCTCCTGTCGAAAGATGTGTTCCATAAAGAGCTCTAGTCTTACCAGAGTAAAATTTCTCTTCTAAGTTATCTGCTTGAAAAATATTTAAATCACCCACTTGAGGTCCTTCAATACTTTCAATTCTAAAAAATTGACCTTTTTTTACTTCAAAAGTTTTTGCGTCTCTTGGTGGTATTATAATTTCACCAATGTTTTTTAAGCTATTTCTAGCGCTGTGTAATATTGGTAAATTGGTTTCTTTTAAGTCATCTATTGGGTAACACACAATAGGTTTAACATTTATTCTGTCTTTAGCATCCAAAGGAGCTGTAGAATATTTTTTAGTCTTCATATTTACTTGCTTGCAGGTGCTTTATCCTTAAATAATTTATAGTCTAGACTGTCTACCAATGCTCTAAAAGATGCATCTATAATGTTTGCTGAAACACCTATTGTAAACCAATTTTTACCTTTTGAGTCTGTACTTTCTATTGAAACTCGGGTGATGGCTCCTGTGCCAGTATTTAAAATTCTAACCTTATAGTCAACTAACTTAAGATCTTTTAAGTATTTTGAATACTTATTAAGCTTATCTACATTTTGTCTAATAGCGTTATCTAATGCGTTAACTGGTCCATTTCCCTCACCTTCACAGATTATTTTTTCACCATCTACCTCTAATTGAGCTTTTGCTGATGAAATTATTTTTCCGAATGAATCTTTTTTAACAGATACGTCATATTCTTGAATTAATATATATCTTGGTATCTCACTTATAATTCTTCTAGCTAATAATTCAAAAGAAGCATCAGCACCATCATAACTGTAACCAATAAATTCTCGATCTTTTACCTCATCTAAAAGTTTTTTAATTTTAGGATCATTTTCTTCTATTTCAATTCCAATAGTTTTTAATCTTGAAATGATATTTGATTTACCTGATTGATCTGATACTACGATGTTTCTAGAATTTCCAACTTCTTCTGGGTTTATATGCTCATAAGTCTTTGGATCTTTTTGAACAGCAGAAACGTGTAAACCTCCTTTGTGAGAAAATGCTGCAGCACCTACATAGGGTAAATGTTTATTTGATTTTCTATTCAATATCTCATCTAATAGTCTAGAGCACTCTGTTAAATTTTTAATATTTTCAGGCTTAATTTGTAATTCAAATTTAGAAGCAAAATCTTTTTTTAAAAAAAAGGTAGGAATTAAGCTCATTAAATTTGCATTTCCACATCTTTCACCTAAACCATTTATAGTTCCTTGAACTTGTCTTACACCTGCCCAAACTGCTGCTAATGAATTAGCTACAGCATTACCTGTATCATTATGAGCATGTATTCCTAAATTTTTACCAGGTATAACTTTAGCAACTTCTAATACAATTTTAGTAATTTCATGAGGAAGTGTCCCACCATTGGTATCACATAATACAATCCATCTAGCGCCCTCATCGAATGCCGACTTAAGGCAAGATATCGCATATTTAGAATTTGCTTTATATCCATCAAAAAAGTGTTCCGCATCAAACATAAATTCTTTTTTTTCTTTAACAAAGTGTTTAGTGCTCTCCGTTATATTTTCTAAGTTTTCTGCATTGGATATACCTAGCGCAATATCAACGTGAAAATCCCAAGATTTACCAACCAAGCAAACTGCAGGTGTATTTGCATTCAATAAAGCTGATAAACCAGGGTCATTGTCAGCACTACGACCAGTTTTTTTGGTCATGCCAAAGGACGTTAATTTTGCATTTATAAATGCATGTTTTTTTTGAAAGAATTCAGTATCAGTAGGATTTGCTCCAGGCCAGCCACCTTCAATATAATCAACACCTAAGTTATCTAAAGCAGAGGCAATTTTTAACTTATCATCTACTGAGAAATCTACACCTTGAGTTTGTGCACCATCTCTTAATGTGGTATCAAATATGTATAGTCGCTCTTTGTTCATTTAAGTTTCCAAATTGTTTTACCATCTTTATCTTCTATTAAAACACCTTTATCTAAAAGCTTATCTCTAATAATATCAGCCTCTTTATATTTCTTGTCTTCTCTTGCTTTATTTCGAAGTGCAATCATTTCTAAAATATCCTCTTCATCAATAGATGATTTTTTCTTTTTAAATTCAATCCACTCTTCTTTTGTTTTATTTAAAATACCTACAAAATTACAAGCAGAAACAAATAAGTCTTTATCATTATCACTTCCCTTTTGAGCTTTGTCATAAAGTTGGTGGAGATTTGCTATATAGCCTGGTGTATTCAAATCATCATATAACGGAGATAAAATATCTTCATCTAAAACTGTTTTATCATTCACAGGTAAAGAAACTTCATACCATTTATCAATAGTATTTTTGCAGTCCTCTAACAGCTTTTCATTCCAGTCTAGTGGCTGCTTATAATGGGCACTCATTAAAGCAAGTTTTAAAACTTGTCCATCAATCTTTTCTTTGAAATCTTTAATCTTTAATATGTTGCCAGTTGATTTAGCCATTTTTTCATTAGACATAGTGATAAATGCGTTATGGATCCAATAATTAGCAAAAACTTTAGTATCATTAGTACATCTTGATTGTGCGATTTCATTTTCATGATGAGGAAAAATCAAATCAATTCCACCTCCATGAATATCAAATACATCTCCTAAATATTTCTTAGACATAGCAGAGCATTCTAAATGCCAACCAGGTCTTCCTTTTCCCCAAGGCGAACCCCAGGATGGTTCATCATTTTTAGATGGCTTCCATAAAACAAAATCTTCTGATTTTTTTTTATTTTCTGAAACTTCAACTCTAGATCCTGCAATTAAATCTTCTAATTTTTTATTCGACAGTTTTCCATAATCCTCAAATTTACTGACTTCAAAATAAACATGATTATTTACTTCATAAGCAAAATCCTTTTTTATTAAAGACGATATCATTTCAATCATAAGATCAATATGTTCTGTTGCTTTAGGTTGTTGCGTTGGATTGTCTAAATTTAAATAATTACAATCATCATTAAAATCTTTAATAATATTATTGGTTAATTCGGATATTGTAATATTTTTCTCTTTTGATGACTTAATAATTTTATCATCAACATCGGTAATATTTCTCACATAACATATTTTGTCATTTCCATATTTTGATTTTAAAACTTTGTACAAGATATCAAAAATAACAAGAGGTCTTGCGTTACCAATATGAGGATTGTCATAAACAGTGGGGCCACAAACGTACATGCCTATGTTTTCTTTATCCAATGGAACAAATTTTTCTTTTTTGTTACTTAAATTGTTTGTTAAATAAATATCCTTGTTCATTATCTTAGAATTATACTTTAATTATAGTTTTGGGAATCTATAAGATTAGTTGGGAATCTTGCAAACTGGAATTGGTTCCATTTTATGTAGGTTCATCTTTCTTATTTTTTCGTATTTCTCACGATTTATTGAGTTAACGTTATTCATTGCTTCCTCTAATTCTGCATATTTAAGGCCTAATTGACTTTCGTCAGTTCTGCCGTCATCCCATAATCCATCTGTAGGAGCTGCTTCAATTATTTCTTTTAGTATATTAAGGGATTTACCTATTTCCCATACTACCGATTTATTACAATCTGCAATAGGAGAAATATCTACTCCACCATCTCCATATTTTGTATAAAATCCCACTCCAAAATCCTCAACTTTATTTCCTGTACCAACCACAATTCCTTTATTTACGGCTGCTACTTGATATAGGGTAGTCATTCTAATTCGTGCTCTGGAATTTGCCATTCCATGTTCGTCATCAAAATTAGACAAAGTGCCTTTAAACGCTTCAAATAGATTATCCAAATTTAGTGTGTGTGCCTCAACATTATTAAAATTATTAGTAAGCCATTCTTGGTGTTTTAAACTTAAATCATGTTGTGATGATTTTTGTTTGATTGGCATTGATAAAACAATTGTTTTTATACCTGTCATTGCACATAATGTGCTTGATACAGAGGAATCTATACCACCTGAAATTCCAATAACTAAAGATTGAGCCTTATTTGGCATCTTTTCTGCATAGTCTTTAATCCAATTGCTTATAAATTGTGATTTTTCTAAAGGTTTCATAATCTAAAATTTAAACGAAATTGTATTTAATACAATCGTTTAAGATGCCGCTTTAATATTTTTTTTAGAGTATGCTGCATTTTTTTTAATCTCATCAGAAATTAAAAAGGCTAGTTCTAATGCTTGATTAGCATTCAATCTTGGGTCACAATGAGTATGATATCTGCTAGACAAATCTTGGTCAGATATTTTTTGAGCACCACCAGTACATTCTGTAACATCTTGACCTGTCATTTCAATGTGCAGTCCACCTGCATAACTTCCTTCACTTTGGTGACATTCAAAAACATTTTTTACTTCTTTGACAACACTATTAAATGGTCTAGTTTTAAATCCAGTTGAAGCTTTAATTGTATTTCCATGACAAGGATCGCATGACCATATTACATTTAAACCTTCTTTTTTAATTGCTTTAATTAATTTTGGTAAGAATTTAGAAACATTTTCATGACCAAATCTAGAAATTAAAGTTATTTTACCTTTTTCATTTTTTGGATTAATTTTATTACAAAGGTTTATTAAATCTTCTGCTTTTAATGTTGGACCACATTTTATTCCAATAGGGTTTTCAATTCCCCTACAAAACTCAACATGTCCACCATCTAATTGTCTAGTTCTATCACCTATCCAGACAAAGTGGGCTGAAGTATCATGATACTCTCCAGTTGTTGAATCTACTCTCGTCATAGCTTGTTCAAAAGGAAGTAGTAAAGCTTCATGTGAGGTCCAAAAGTTTACCGTTTTTAATCTTCTATTAAAATCTGAGTTAATTCCACATGCATCCATAAATGCTAGAGCATCTGCTATTCTATCTTCTAAATCTTTAAATTTTTTAGCTGCAGGAGAATTTTTAATAAAACCTAAATTCCAAGTATGTACTTTTTTAAGGTCAGCAAAACCTCCATGAGAAAATGCTCTTATAAGATTAAGTGTAGATGCTGACTGAGAATAAGCTTTAAATAGTCTCTTAGGGTCAGGAACTCTTGACTTTTCATTAAATTCCATTCCATTAATATTATCTCCTAGGTAGCTAGGTAGTTCAACGCCATTAATATTTTCAACAGGAGAACTTCTTGGTTTAGAAAATTGGCCAGCAATTCTTCCAAGTTTAATAACTGGTAAAGAGGCAGAATAAGTAAGCACAAGCGACATTTGAAGTATTAGTTTAAATGTATCCCTAATATTATCAGGATGAAATTCTGCAAAACTTTCTGCACAGTCTCCACCTTGCAATAAAAAAGCTTTTCCATCAACAACATCAGCAAGCTGCTCTTTTAAATGTCTTGTTTCACCAGCAAAAACTAATGGTGGAAAATCTTTAATTTTATTTAAAACAACATCTAAATCTTTTTGATCCGGATATTCTGGAATGTGTTTTACAGGATAATTTCTCCAACTATTTATTTTCCAATTTTTCATATTCAACCTAGAAGTGTTCTAGCAGACTTAACTATTTATTCAACAGTAACAGATTTAGCTAAATTTCTAGGCTTATCAATATCGTATCCTTTTTTAAGAGCTGAATAATAAGCTAGTTTTTGCAAAGGAACTGTTAATAAAAATGGTAGCAAATCATCATTGGTATTTTCAACCTCAATGGTTTCCCATATATTCTCAGATACAACCTCATCCTTACTTTTGTTGGTAATAAGTAAAACTTTTGCACCTCTTGCTATTACTTCCTGCATATTTGAAATTGTTTTTGTGTAATAGCTATCCCTTGGAGCTAAAACTACTACAGGCATTCCATCTTCAATTAATGCTAAAGGACCATGCTTCATTTCACCTGCAGGGTAACCTTCAGCATGCACATATGCTAATTCTTTTAATTTTAACGCCCCCTCTAAAGCAATTGGATAAGAAAAACCTCTTCCTAAAAACATCGAACCTTTTACATCTATAAATGAACTAGAGACTGTTTGGATTTTACTTTCTGTAAGCAAGGTTTGTTCAACTAACTTGGGTAATGTTTTTAAGTCCTTAATTTTATTTAAATATATATTTTTACCTAAATTATTTCTCAAAATTCCTAATTTCAGCACTAGGATATAAAGAACTAGCATTTGACCCATAAAAGCTTTTGTAGAAGCTACACCAATTTCTGGTCCACAATGAATTGGTAAAACAAATTTAGAGTCTCTTGCAATAGAACTTTCTATAACATTAACCACACTGCAAGTTTTCATATTATTTTTATTACATAAATCTAGGGCTGCATAAGTGTCAGCTGTTTCGCCAGACTGAGAAACAAAAACATATAAATTATCATTTTTAAATCTATTTTTTCGATATCTGAACTCAGATGCAACATCAATTGTTACATCTAGTGTAGTATTTTCTTCAAACCAATATTTTGCCATTAAGCAAGAATGGTAAGCTGTTCCACAGCCAATTAAAGTAACTGAAGAAATTTCTTTTATATCCCACGGAAAATTATAAATATTGATGTCGTTGTTAATTTTATCGACATACTCATTTATACAGTTCTTCAATGTTGTTGGCTGTTCTTCGATTTCTTTAGCCATAAAGTGTTTAAAATCTCCTTTTTCATAATCCTGCTCTTTTGAAGATAATTGTAAAACTTTTTTATTAACTTTTAAGCCTTCTTCATCAAAAAACTCAACTTGGTCTTTTTTAATGATGCAAAATTCCCCATCATTCAAATAGGAAATTTTATTAGTCATAGATTTTAAAGCATAAGAATCTGATCCTAAATAGTTTTCGTTAGGACCATAACCAACTGCAAGTGGAGATCCTCTTCTTGCACCCACTATAAGATCAGGCTGATCTTTAAAAATTATTCCTAAAGCAAAGCTTCCATGAAGCTGTTTTAGAGTTTTAATAATTGCATCCTTTAAATTAAGTTCTTTTAAATATTCTGTTATTAAATGAACAATTACCTCTGTATCTGTCTGAGATTTAAATACATGGCCTTTGTTGATTAAATATTTTTTTAAAATAGTAGAATTTTCAATAATACCATTATGTACTACAGATACACTTTCTGATGAATGTGGATGTGCATTAATAGTATTTGGAATTCCATGGGTTGCCCATCTAACATGTCCAATTCCAATTGGACCTGACATATTTTTAACTACAAGATTTTTTTCTAAAATATCAACTCTACCTTCAGATTTAGCTTCATTTAATATACCATCTGATAAAGTTGCAATACCTGAAAAGTCGTAACCCCTATACTCTAACTTTTTAAGAGAGTTGATAATGGCAGATGATACTGATTTATTGCTCACTATTCCTATAATTCCACACATATTATTTATGTCTTCTTTTGTAATTTTTTATTTCGATTTGTAGGGCTCTGGTTAAAGCCAACGAATTTTTTTTAACATTTTTTGTGATCACTGAACCAGCTCCAACAATACTATTTTCTTCAAGAGTGATAGGTGCAACTAATGAAGAATTAGAACCTATAAATACATTGTCTTTAATTTTTGTTTTACTTTTTTTAATGCCATCGTAATTACAGGTAATTGTGCCAGCTCCTACATTTACACCTTTACCTATTTCACTATCACCAATGTACGATAAATGATTAACTTTTGATTTTTTTCCAACTGTACTTTTCTTGACTTCTACAAAATTTCCAATTTTTGATCCTTCTTCAAGAGTAGTACCTGGTCTTAATCTTGCATAAGGTCCAACTTCAACTTTATTTTTTATTTTACAATCCTCTAAATGCGAAAATGAATTGATAGTTACATCATTGCCAATTTTAACTTTTTTTCCAATGACAACATATGGATTAATAGTAACGTTTTTCCCAATCTTGGTATCTTTTGAAAAAAAAATAGTTTCAGGTCCGATCATCTTTACACCAGACTTTATAAAAAATTTACGAAGCTTTTCTTGTTCGATGTTTGAATTTATTTGTTTCATCTGGAAATATTTTTATATTAAGTGTATAGATATCTTAATTCACAATTTATTTCTTAAAAATACTTTATTAATGACTCAAAATTATACAATTTTATTCGATCTAGATGGTACACTTGTTGATACGGCGCCTGATTTAATGGGGGCCCACAATCATGTAATGAAAAAATATGGTTTTCCCACTAAATCAACAGAAGAAATCAGAAACCTAGTAGGTCAAGGTGCTGGTGCAATGATTGGAAGATCTATATGGGGGCAAGCCAAAAAGGAGTTTAGTAAAATTGATGACCAAAAAATAAAAGCTGAAATGGTTAAGGACTTTGTTGCTTATTATGGAAAAAATATCATTAAAGAAAGCACACTTATTAATGGTGTAAAAGATTTTTTAAAATGGTGTAAAGAAAAAGAAATTTCAATGGCAGTTTGTACTAACAAACAAGAACACTTAGCAATAGACCTTTTAAAAAAAATTGGAATTTATGATTACTTTGAATACGTTGCTGGATCGGATACTTTTGATTATTGTAAACCTGATCCAAGACACATAATAAGTATAATTGAAATCATCGGTGGTGATGTAAAAAAATCTCTAATGTTTGGTGACAGTGAAACTGATGCAAATGCAGCAAAAGCTGCCTCTGTTCCTGTTATTTTATTAGAAAATGGGTATACAGAAAAAAATTCTAATGAAATTTACCATAATCATTTAATAAAAGACTTTATCGGTGTTGAAAAAATAGTTTCAACTTACTTAAAAGATTGATTTAATTTTTTTTCTTACTATTAATATGTTTGCATAATTAAGGAGGCCAAATGATTTCGCATAAAGTTAAAGTTTACCCGTCAAAAATTAATTTACCTAAAAAAAATCAATTAGCATGGAAAATTGCTGAAATAGCTTCAGATAATGCAAAATTAGATAAAGCAGCTATTGAGATGGTTATTAATAGAATAATTGATAATGCTTCAGTTGCTATTGCTTCTTTAAACAGAAAAGCAGTTATCTCTTCAAGAGAAATGGCCTTAAAGCATCCAAGAAAAAATGGTGCGAGTTTATTTGGAATTGATTCAAAATTAAAATTTGATTGTGAGTGGGCTGCTTGGTCAAATGGGACAGCTGTCAGAGAGCTTGATTTTCATGATACTTTTTTAGCAGAGGATTACAGTCACCCAGGAGATAACATTCCACCAATTTTAAGTGTAGCTCAACAAACTAAAAAAAGTGGACTAGATTTATTAAGAGGAATTATCACAGGTTACGAAGTTCAGGTTAATTTGGTTAAAGGAATTTGTTTGCATAAACATAAGATTGATCACATTGCACATTTAGGACCAAGTGTTGCGGCAGGTTTAGGAACAATGTTAAAATTAAATACCGAAACAATTTACCAAGCAGTTCAACAAGCATTACATACGACAGTTTCAACGAGACAATCTAGAAAAGGTGAAATTTCTAGCTGGAAAGCTTACGCCCCTGCTCACGCTGGTAAACTTGCAATCGAAGCAGTTGATAGAGCGATGCGTGGTGAAGGTGCTCCAAGTCCAATTTATGAAGGTGAAGACAGTGTTATAGCAAGAATATTAGATGGAAAGAAAGCATTATATAATGTGCCTCTTCCTAAGAAAAAGAATCTAAGAAAGCGATACTAGAGACCTATACAAAAGAATATTCAGCAGAATATCAATCTCAAGCACTAATAGATATTGCTAAAAAACTTAATAAAAAAATTCCAAATTTAAATCAAATTAGAAAAATTGATATTTACACAAGTCATCACACTCATTATGTAATTGGTACTGGTGCAAATGATCCACAAAAAATGGACCCAAATGCAAGTAGAGAAACTCTAGATCACTCTATCATGTATATTTTTGCTGTAGCGCTTGAGGATGCTGATTGGCACCATGTTAAATCATATACAAAACAAAGAGCTAATAAAAAAAGTACTATAAAAATTTGGAAATCAATTACTACTTTTGAAGATAAAAAATGGACTAAAAAATATCATGATCCTAATCCAAAGAATAAATCATTTGGTGCAAAGGTTGTAGTTACTTTAAGTAAAGGCAAAAAAATTATAGAACAATTAGATAGAGCAGATGCACACCCTTATGGAGCACGTCCATTTAAAAGACAGAATTATATAAATAAGTTCTTAACTTTAACAGATGGGATTTTAAATAAAAAAGAAAGTGCTCGTTTCTTGAAAGTTGTACAAAATCTTAAAAATTTGAAAGCTGGAGAATTAAATAAATTAAATATCCAGGTTAAAAGAAGTCAAATAAAGAAAAATATAAAACAAGGAATTTTTTAGTGCATTTTGTAGATAAAGAGCCTAGTCAAAAAAGAGCTGACTTTGTCAGTAAATTAAAATCAAATAAAATTTTAAGAGTTCCTGGAGCTTATAATCCGCTAACTGCAAAACTAATTGAAGAAATTGGTTATGATGCCGTTTACGTATCAGGTGGGGTTATGGCCAATGATTTAGGTTTTCCAGATATAGGCTTAACTACACTACAAGATGTTAGTACTAGATCTTATTTAATATCTAGAGTTACAAGCTTACCGACAATTGTTGATATCGACACAGGTTTTAAATCTTGTGAAGAGACTATTAAAACTTTTGAAGAATTTGGAGTATCAGCAGTTCATTTGGAAGATCAAGTAGAGCGTAAAAGATGTGGGCACTTAGATAATAAAGAATTAATTTCAACTGAAGCTATGGTTAAGAAAATTAAAGAATGTGTTGCAGCTAAAAAAGATAAAAATTTTAAAATTATAGCTAGATCTGACGCCAAAGGGGTTGAAGGAATAGATAAAATGATTGATAGATGTAAATCTTACATTGATGCTGGTGCTGAAATTATCTTTCCAGAGGCGCTGCATGATGAAAAAGATTTTGAAAAGGTCAGAAAAGAACTATCTTGTTATCTTTTAGCTAATATGACTGAATTTGGAAAATCTAAGCTTTTTAATTACAAAGAATTAGAAAATTTTGGATATAATATTGTAATTTATCCTGTAACTACACAAAGATTAGCTATGAAAAGTGTAGAAGATGGACTTAAAGACATTTTTGCAAATGGACACCAGAACAATATTATTGATAAAATGCAAACTAGAAAAAGATTATATGAATTGGTAGAATATGAAAAATATAACTCTTTAGATGAAAAAATTTATAATTTTAGTACGGAAGGACATGAATAATGAGTGATGATATAAAAAAAGGTTTACTCGGCATAGTTGTTGATGAAACTGAGGTTTCAAAAGTTATGCCTGAAATTAACTCTCTAACTTACAGGGGTTATGCGGCTCAAGATCTATGTGCTAGATGTGATTTTGAAGAGGTTGCATATTTAATTTTAAATAAAGAACTACCTAACAAAAAGCAACTAAAAGAATTTAAGAAAGAACTATCTAAAGAAATAGCTTTATCAAAAAATATAATAAATATTTTAAAACAAATACCTAAAAAATCTCACCCCATGGATGTTGCAAGAACTGCTGTAAGTGTGATGGGTCTTGAGGATAAAGAGACAAAAAATAACTCTCCAAAAGCAAATTTAAGAAAAGCAATTAGAATCCTTGCAAAAACACCAACTGCATTGGCAGCTTTTTATAGACTTAGAAAAGGAAAAAAAATTATAGCACCAAAGAAAGATCTTAATTTTTCTGAAAATTTTTTTCATATGTGTTTTGGAAAGGTTCCTAATAAAGAAATTGTAAAAGCATTTGATGTTTCCTTAATTTTATACGCAGAACATAGTTTTAACGTATCTACTTTTACTGCTAGAACTATTACAAGTAGTTTATCTGATATTCATGGGGCAATAACAGGAGCTATTGCAAGTTTAAAAGGACCTCTTCATGGTGGAGCCAATGAAGAAGTGATGCACATGATGAAAAAAATTAAAAAACCTGAAAATGCATTAAAATGGATTAATAATGCTTTAAAAAATAAAGATGTAGTAATGGGGTTTGGTCATAGAGTTTATAAAAGTGGTGACTCAAGAGTTCCTACAATGAGAGAATACTTTAAAAGAGTAGCAATTATTAAAAAAGATAAGACATTCGAAAAGATATACGACATTGTTGAAAAAGTGATGATTAAAGAAAAAAATATTTATCCAAATGTTGATTATCCTACAGGACCAACTTATCACTTAATGGGTTTTGATACCGACTTCTTTACACCAATATTTGTAATATCAAGAATTACCGGATGGTCAGCTCATATAATGGAGCAACATGCTGCCAATAAATTAATTAGACCTTTAGCTAGTTACAAAGGTAGTAAGTATAGAAAAGTTATACAATTAAATCAAAGATAATTAATTTTTTTCAGCTAAAATATTTTCTTGGTCGATTTGTTTAATTATATAATTATGATCTAGTAACTTTTTTTTAATTAAATCTAATTTTTTTCCATCATTAAATACTCCATCAAAATGCTTAAACTCAAAGATAATTTTTTTTATATTTGTTTTTTCGTAATCAATTGAGTCTAAAATTTCGTATTCAGCACCCTCTACATCAATTAATAATTTATCTATTTTTGATATTGAGTATTTTTTAAAAAGAGTTGATATTGAAATACAGTCAATCTTGGCTATTTCAATATCGGAATTCTCTATTGGGAATCTTTTAGATTTATGCTCTAAAATATGATTTTTACTAAAAGATCCTATGGCATCAGCCCAATGTTTTCCAAGCTTAGTAATTGATTCTTCTTTAACAAAATAAAATTTTCTAGTTTCATTTATGTTTCCAATTGCAGCTTCTTCAATTTTAACATTGCTATAATTGCTAACTCTTTCTTTTAAAGCTTTTAAATTGTGAGGAACCGGTTCGACTAATAGTATATTTGTATCTTTATATATCTCTAAATCATCAATTATATGGAGGCCATTATAAGCACCAATTATAACTAAACCAAATTTTTGCACTTAGCTTAACTAAAAGCTTCTGTCCAAGTTCCTTGAGTGGATGCTTTAGAGTATTCAGTTGAACGTCCCTCAAAGAAGTTCATATGTTCAACAGCATTCAACATAGAGTCCAGCCAAGTTAGAGGATTCTTATCCACATCATAAATTGGATCTAATCCTAGCTGTGATAATCTTCTATTAGCAATAAATCTTATGTAAAGTTTTACATCTTTTGCTGTAAGACCTTCCATGGGACCCATCTCGAAAGCTAAATCAATGAAAGCATCTTCATGCTCTATGATTGTTCTACATGCTTTATAAAGTTCTTTTTTTAATTCAGGATTCCATATTTCTGGGTTCTCATTAATGAATTCTTTAAACAATCTAATCATAGAATTACAATGAAGCGTTTCATCTCTTACTGACCAAGTAACAATTTGGCCCATCCCTTTCATTTTATTATGTCTTGGAAAATTAAGTAAGATTGCAAAACTTGCAAATAATTGTAAGCCTTCAGTGAAGGCACTAAATACAGCTACAGTTAATGCAATATCTTTTTTTGAACTCATGTCAAAATTTTGCATGTAGTCATATTTATCTTTCATCTCTTTATATTTCATGAACGCAGAATATTCCGACTCAGGCATTCCAATAGTATCAAGTAAATGAGAGTAAGCAGCTATATGTACTGTTTCCATTGAAGCAAAAGCAGTCATCATCATTAAAACTTCTGTTGGCTTGAATACAGTTGTATAATGTCTTAAATAACAATTTTGAACCTCGACATCAGCTTGAGTAAAAAATCTAAAAATTTGTGTTAATAAATTCTTTTCAGACTGAGTTAAATTTTTTTGCCAATCTCTAACATCATCACCAAGTGGCACTTCCTCTGGTAACCAGTGAATTCTTTGTTGTGTTAACCACGCATCATAACACCATGGATATCTAAATGGTTTGTAAACTGGGTTTTCAACTAATAATCCCATTTTTTGTGGTTTAACTATTTCATTTTTTTCTGGTTGAATAATTTTAGTATCCATTTTTTCTACTGACATGATAGGCACTCCTCGTATTCTGGTTGTTCAGTTGTTTGTGGTTTTGATTTATAAACATTTGCGGTAACATCAGTTGCTTTAGTATCATTAACGTTTTCCGCACGTTGAATTGATTTTGATCTGCAGTAATAAAGGCTCTTTAAACCTTTTTTCCAAGCATCAAAATGAATTTTATGTAGTTCTCTTTTATGAATATCCGCTGGCACAAATAAGTTAATTGATTGAGCTTGAGATATGAAAGGTGTTCTATCTCCACTTAATTCTATGATCCATTTTTGATCTAACTCAAATGCTGTTTTAAAAACATCTTTTTCTAAATCAGTTAAAAAATCTAAATGAGAAACAGAACCTTGGTTTGTTGTAATACCAGACCAAACTTCTTCTGTATTTTTTCCATTTTTTTCTAATAACTCAACTAAATATCTATTTCTAACATTAAAAGACCCAGAAAGGGTTTTGTGAGTATAGCTGTTAGCTGCAACTGGCTCTACTCCTGGTGAGGCTCCACCGCAGATAATAGAAATAGAAGCTGTTGGTGCAATAGCTGTCTTATTTGAAAACCTTTCATTATAGCCATAATCAGCAGCATCTGGACAGGCTCCTCTTTCATCAGCTAAATCTTTTGAGGCTTGATCAACGTGTTCTTGAATATGTTTAAATATCTTTTTATTCCAAGCTTTACTCATAACAGATTCAAGTGGAATACTGTGTTGCTGTAAATAAGAATGGAAACCCATAACACCTAAACCAACACTTCTTTCTTTTTCAGCAGAATATTTTGCATCATCAAATTGTTCTGGAGCTCTTTCAATAAAATCTGTTAATACATTATCTAGAAATCTCATAACATCATTAATCATAACTTTATCATCTTTCCACTCATCATATTTTTCTAAGTTTAAAGATGATAAACAACAAACGGCTGTTCTATCTCTTCCATTTTTATCTATTCCAGTAGGTAAAGTTATCTCACTACAAAGATTAGAAGTTTTAACAGTTAAGTTAGCAAGTTTGTGATGTTGAGGAATTTGTCTGTTAACTGTATCGATATAGATAATATAAGGTTCACCCGTTTCAATTCTTGCAGTTAACAATCTAATCCATAAATTTCTTGCAGAGATAGTTTGTTGTACAGTTCCATCAGCAGGACTTTTTAGTGCCCACTGCTCGTCTGTTTCAACAGCTCTCATAAATGCATCTGATACTAAAATACCATGGTGTAAGTTTAAAGCTTTTCTGTTTGGATCACCACCCGTTGGTCTTCTCATTTCAATAAACTCTTCAATTTCAGGATGATCAATTGGAAGATAACAAGCAGCTGACCCTCTTCTTAATGAACCTTGGCTAATTGCCATTGTTAAAGAATCCATAACTTTAATAAATGGAATTATTCCTGATGTCTTCCCGACTTTACCAATTTTTTCTCCAATAGATCTAAGGTTACCCCAGTAACTTCCAATCCCACCACCTTTAGCGGCTAGCCAAACATTTTCACTCCATAAATCAAGTATTCCATTTAAGCTATCTGATGCTTCATTTAAAAAACATGAAATCGGTAAACCTCTTTTAGTTCCACCATTTGATAAAACTGGAGTTGCTGGCATGAACCATAAATTACTAATGTAGTTATAAATTCTTTGTGCATGTAAATTGTTATCTGCATATGAACTTGCAACACGTGCAAATAAATCTTGATAAGATTCGTTGTGACCTAAGTATCTATCTTTTAAAGTTGCTTTACCAAAGTCTGTTAATTTAGAATCTCTTGTTCTGTCAATTTTGATGATTATTCCTTTTTCATTTTGAAAAAGTTCTGTGTCACTACTAAGTGAAAATAAATCTGGTCCTTTATTTTTTGAAAGCTCACTATTATCGGGGCTATACTCGGAGACAGCTTTCTTGAGTGCCTGTGATAGTATTTTGTTCATATTTTAATATTTTATAAGTTTTTTTTTACAAAACAACTATATGTTGTATGCTGAAAGCATTGATACACCATATAAATCATTATTCAACAGAACATTTATAGAACATATAAAAAAAATATCAATAAAAAAATAAAATGAATGTAAGAAAGGTTAGCAATGACAACAATTTTAAAAATAGATCCATATGGCTTCAGAGAGTATGACGCAAGGTGGTTGTATGAGAAGGACATAAACCAACTCGGAATAGAGAATCTAGGCAAAGGTTTAGGCACTCAAATTATAAAACATACTAAAAAAAATAACCCAAGAGTAATCGTAGGTCATGATTATAGATCTTACAGTGAAGAAATAAAAACTGCTCTTAAAAAAGGATTGATTTCAACGGGATGTAATATTGAAGACATAGGATTGTCCCTTTCTCCTACTGTTTATTTTGCACAATTTAGTTTGGATGCAGATGCAATTGCAATGGTTACTGCAAGTCACAATGAAAATGGTTGGACTGGAGTTAAAATGGGTATCAAAAAAGGTTTAACTCATGCACCAGAAGAGATGAAAGAATTAAAAGAAATTACTTTAAATGAAAATTTCATAAAAGGTGAAGGAAGTGAGAAACAAATAGAAGGTTTTCAACAAATTTATAAAAATGATTTAATAAGTAAAAATAAAATCAAAAAGAAAATTAAAGCAATTGTTGCATGCGGTAATGGTACAGCTGGAATATTTGCACCTGAAATTTTAAGAGGTATTGGTTGTGAGGTAATAGAATTAGATTGTGATCTTGATTGGACTTTTCCAAAATACAATCCAAATCCAGAAGATTTAGAAATGTTACATGCAATTGCAAAGGCTGTTAAGGATAATAATGCTGATATTGGTTTTGGCTTTGATGGAGATGGAGATAGAGTTGGTGTGATTGATAACAAAGGTGACGAAATATTTTCAGATAAAATTGGATTATTAATTGCAAGAAATTTATCTAAATCTCATAAAGGTTCTAAGTTTATTGTTGATGTAAAATCAACTGGATTATATGCAACTGATAAAGTGTTAAATGATAATAACTGTGAAACTATTTATTGGAAGACAGGTCATTCTCATATCAAAAGAAAAGTCAATACTGAAAAAGCTTTAGCAGGATTTGAAAAAAGTGGTCACTTCTTTTTTAATCGACCATTAGGTTTTGGTTATGATGATGGAATTAATTCAGCAATTCATGTTTGTCATTTATTAGAAAGTCAAAACAAAACTATGAATGAAATTATAAGTGAACTGCCTAAAACTTTTCAAACACCCACAATGGCTCCTTTTTGTAAAGATGAGGAAAAGTATCAAGTTGTTGATGATTTGATTAAGAAGGTTAATGATATTAAAGACGCTAAAACTAAAATCGATGATCAAGAAATTTTAGAAATTTTAACAGTTAATGGAGTTAGATTTTCTTTTAAAGATGGTTCTTGGGGATTAATTAGAGCATCATCTAATAAACCCTCTTTAGTTGTTGTTACTGAAAGTCCAACATCTGACGAAAGAAAGACAAAGATCTTTGAATTTATTGATGATTTACTTCAAACAACTGGAAAAGTTGGTGATTATGATCAAAAAATATAGATTATTAATATTATTTACTTTTTTTATTAGTGCAAAAACTCAAGCATTAAGCCCTGAGTATGAGAAACAGTTATATATAGGCTGCTATGGTAATTCAAAAGTTTACATTGGGCCTGATGAAGCAAAAACCTACTGTGCTTGTACAGTTGACAAGCTAAGCAAAAAATTTTCAGACGAAGAGTTAGATATTATATTTAAAATGAAACCAGAGAAAATAATGAAAACTACAGAGTTTGCAACAATTCAGTGTGAGAAAAATAAATAAAAAAATAAACTAGCAGTGAATAATATAAATATATAAAAGATTATAATGATCCCTCGAGATTACATTTCATTGTACCTGTTAGTTATAGTTTTAACAGTTGTTTCTATAAATTTTCTATATCGCTTATACTTCTAATAATTAGTGATAATTGAAAATGATAAAGGATGGCTTTTAATTTTTTCTAATTTACTGTTTAATAAAATTGATTTAATAATAGACTAAAAATTACTTAAAAAAATATTGAACTCTATTTATTCACACAACCATACAAATTTAATAGATAAAACTATTATCAAAAAAAGAAAGGAGATGATTGATAAAATCAATTATTTTTTTGAGGATAAAGATATTTATGATGCTATTGATATCGGAACGACAGATGATGAAATACATGAAAGTAGCAATTATTTAATTAAAAATTTAAAAAATATTAAAATTTTTAAATCAATCTCAAATCAAAAAATTGACTCAAGTTTTTTTTTAAAATCATTAAATAAATCAATTACAAGCAAATTCTTAGAAAGTGATATTAATCAATATAAATCTGATTTAGTTGTTTCAAATGCTACAATAGAGCATGTTGGTAATTTTAATAATCAAAAAATAATGATTTCTAATATTGTAGATTTGACTAAAAAATATTTTATTATTACCACTCCTAATAGATATCATCCTATAGATTTTCATACGAAAATTCCTTTAATTCATTGGTTGCCCAAATCATTTCATAGAAAAATACTTTCTTTAATTGGTTTAAAATATTTTTCAAAAGAAAATAATTTAAATTTATTATCAGTTAAGGATTTAAAAAAATTACTTAATGATTTTCAATCATTTGAGTATAAAATTTATCATATAAGATTTTTAGGATTTATTTCTAACTATATAATTCTAGGTAAGGTGAATACTTGTGATGATAATTTTTAAAATATTGTAGAATAAAAATTATTTAGAACTAAAATGAAAAATACAGACCACTAGAAATAATTGCAACAGAAACTAGAGATAATAAAATTATTTTTTTATTTTTTTTATTTTTTTCAATAATTCTCACTCTATTTAGTAAAATATTTATATCTACAATATTTCTAGATTGTGAAAATTTTTTATAAGTAAGATCTACTAAAGGACTATCCTGATTGTATGAGTTAACATTTTTCACATCTCAATTTAACTATTTCTTTTGATATACTTCAATAAAAAGTTAAAAATATTTAACTGAACTATCTTTTAGAGGTTTAAGCTGTACTTTTACTATGTATTTTTTTTTAGCAACCTCTATATATAGATTTTTGTCTAACAACTCCTCCTTTGAAAATTTTGTATTTATATAACCAAAAGATAAGTTTTTTTTATAATTGAAAGAATAATTACCGGATGTAGTCCTTCCTATAATTGTATTTTCTAAATAAATTGGTTCTTCGTGCAATAATAAAGGTTGCCCTACAGTACTATCTTTTAAAGTGAGCATGATGAGTTTTCTATTTTTTGTTTTTTCTTTAATCTTTATTAAGTTATCTTTTCCAATAAAATTAGTATTTTTTTTATAACTAATTGCAAAACTCAAACCTGCTTCATATTGATTTTCTTCTGGTGAAATATCATGACCCCAGTGCAAAAATCCACTTTCCATTCTCATTGTATCCATCGCATGAGATCCACAATGAGATAAATTGTGGTTTTTACCTTCCTTTACTATTAATTGGTAAATCTCTTTTGCATCTTCATTTTTCAAATAAAGTTCAAAACCTAATTCTCCAACATAAGACAATCTTTGAGCCCAAACTTTTTTAGACGCAATTTCAATATATCTTCCTGTACCAAATTTAAATGCATCATTAGAAAAATCATCTTTTGAGATTTTTGAAATTAAATTTCTACTTTTTGGTCCAAAAACTCCTAAACAAACTAGATCATCAGTAATATCTT
This sequence comes from Candidatus Pelagibacter sp. Uisw_099_02, assembly GCF_047727625.1. Classification (GTDB taxonomy): domain Bacteria; phylum Pseudomonadota; class Alphaproteobacteria; order Pelagibacterales; family Pelagibacteraceae; genus Pelagibacter. The sequence goes on from NZ_CP159822.1 coordinate 703,958, forward strand.
TTAAATCTAAATTGGGTGATAAATGTTTTATGATATGAGCCTTATCATGAGTTCTTGTTGCAGCTGAACTTATTATTCTAAAATGATTTTTATCAATACAAATAATAGTCAAGTCTGTTTCAATTCCTCCTGCCTCATTCAACATTTGTGTGTAAGTTGATCTACCTATTTCATCTTTAATGTTAGCTGTGCATATTCTTTGTAATTCACTGTGTGCTTGCTCTCCTTTTATTTCATATTTTGAAAAGGGAGAGAGTTCATACAAACCAACATTCTCAACTGTATTTTTTGTTTCAAACTCAACTGATGGATACCAATTTTGGTAATCAAAACTATATTTATATTCTGCTTTTTCATTATTTATTGCATACCACATAGGTCTTTCGTATTCTCCCGATACACCAAAACATGCTCCCTCTTTTTTTAATTCTTCGTGATAAGGTAATAATCTTTGATTTCTTGAAGTATTATGCTGTTTGTAAGGCCAGTGCATTCCATAAAGATCACCCAGTGTTTCTGTGACCCTTTCCATAATAAATTTTTTAGATGAATGAAATTTTTGAAATCTTTTAATATCAAGTGAAAATAAATCTTCATTCATGTATCCATTAATCATCCATTCAGCAGTAACTCTTCCCGCACCACCAGAACTTGCTATGCCGATGCTATTAAATCCACAGCATGTAAAAAGATTATTAACTTCTGGTGTTTCGCCTAAAAGATACTGAGTATCTGGTGTAAAAGATTCTGGTCCTGAAAAAAATTTTCTAATACCAGCAGTTTCTAGCATGGGTAATCTTTGAAATGATTTTTCTAGGTAAGGTTCAAAGTGATCAAAATCATCTGGAAACTCTCCAAAAGAAAAATCTTCTGGAACCACTCCTTTATCTTTAAAGGCAGGTTTTGCATTTGGTTCAAAAATTCCAACTAACATTTTCCCTGCATCTTCTTTTAAATAAAGACATGAATTATAGTCCCTTAACACTGGTAAATTTTTAGGTAGTTTGTCTAAAGGTTCTGTAATTATATAAAAATGTTCATTTGGATATAATGGAATACTCACACCAATATCTTCTCCAATTTGCCTGGACCACATCCCAGTAGCAATTACAACATATTCACAATCAATTTTACCAAATTTAGTCTGTACACCAACAATTTTTTTATCCTTAATTAATATTTTTTCAACGGGTGTTTTTTCAAATATTTGAGCACCTTCCATTTTTGCAGCTTTAGCTAAAACATTTGTAACTCCTACTGGATCTGCTTGACCATCTTCTGGCATATAAACTCCACCCAAAATATCCTTGTCATTAATTACTGGGTAAAGCTCTTTTATTCTTTCTTTAGTAACTGTTTCAACATTAACATCAAATAATTGTGCTGCTGTTGCTTGCCTTAATAATTCTTGTAATCTTTGAGGTGTGCTTGCAACTGTAATTGCCCCATTTTGTTTTAAACCAGTCGATAAGCCAGTTTTTTTTTCTAATTCTTTATAAAGATTTAATGAATACTTTCTAAGACGTGTAATTGTTGAAGACGCCCCTAATTGACCAACAAGACCTGCTGCATGCCAAGTTGTACCCGATGTAAGCTGATCTCTTTCTAATAATACAGTATCTTTCCAACCATATTTTACAAGGTGGTAAGCAACAGAACAGCCTGCAACACCTCCTCCAATCACAACAACTTTTGCATTGGTTGGAAGTTTTTTGTCCATGAATAATCTTAGCTTATTATTGCTTTCTCTGGAGCAACAAATTCATGTCCAAATACATCAGCTACTGCTTTATATGTAACCATTCCTTTATGAACGTTTAGTCCAGCCAATAAATGTTTGTCTTCACTTAAAGCTTTTTCATGCCCTTTGTTTGCAAGTTTGACTAGATGAGGAAGCGTTGCATTATTTAGGGCTATTGTTGAAGTTCTTGGAACTCCGCCTGGCATATTAGCTACACAGTAATGAACAACATCGTCAACTATATACGTTGGATCACCATGAGTTGTTGGTTTACTTGTTTCAACACAGCCACCTTGATCGATTGCAACATCAACTATTACAGATCCTCTTTTCATTAATTTTAACATTGATTTAGTAATCAGTTTTGGAGCTTCAGCACCAGGAATTAAAACACCACCAATTAAAAGGTCAGCTTCTGCCACTAATTTATTTAAATCAATTTTATCACTTTGTTCTGGAATAATTTTATTTCCAAACATTTCAACTAATTTTTTTAATCTTGCTTCAGACTTATCAACAATATGGACTTTAGCTCTCATGCCTGTTGCTATCACTGCTGCATTTTCACCAACAACACCCCCACCTAAAATAACAACTGTTCCACCTTCAACTCCTGGAGCCCCACCTAATAAAAGGCCTCTACCATTTTGATTTTTTTCTAAACAATGTGCTCCTGCTTGAACAGACATACGTCCAGCAACAGCACTCATAGGTGCAAGAAGTGGCAGTCTTCCATTATCATCAGTGACTGTTTCGTAAGCAATGCAAACACCTTTAGATTTAATTAAACCTTCTGTTAGTTCTTTTGCTGCTGCTAAGTGTAAATAGGTATAGACGATCTGATTTACTTTAATCATCTTAACTTCGTCTGATTGAGGCTCTTTTACTTTAACAATAATATCTGCATCATTGAAAATATCTTCAGCTTTATCAATTATTTTAGCACCAACACTTGTGTATTGTTCGTTTTCAAAACCAGCTTCAAATCCACCATTGTTTTCAACTAAAACTTCATGACCTTCTGATATTAAAGTCTTAACACTATTAGGAGTTAATCCAATACGATTTTCTTGGGGTTTGATTTCTTTAGGTACGCCTATTTTCATAACTTACTTTCCTTTTTTGCAAATACTTTAATTAAATAAAGTTTTTAGTTTTTTTGATTTTTTTGATAGTTGGTAATACCAGTTCTTAACTTTTCAACAATTTCATCAATATGTTTTTCTTCACAGATGAATTGAGGAGCTATAATTAAACAATCTCCTGTAGCTTTAAAATTAACCCCAGCTTCATAACATGCTTTAAAACATTCGTAACCAGCTTTACCTGGTTTAGTATTTAGTTTCATGTCAATACCACCCATCATTCCATATCCTCTAATATTATCTACTGACTCTAAATCTTGTAAAGAGAATAATCCCTTTTGGAAATAAGGAGCTAAATTTTTTGCTCTATTAAAAATATCATCTTTTTCAAAAATTTCTTGCACTGCAAGAGCAGCTGCTACTGCAACTGGAATTCCTGAGTAAGTATAACCATGAAATAATTCAACTGCACCTGTTGGTGAAGCATCCATTACTGCATCATAAATATAATCACTACATGCAACAACACCCATAGGTACAACACCGTTTGTTGTAGCTTTAGCCATTGTCATAATATCTGGAGTTACACCAAATTCATCTGCACCAAATTTAGAACCTGTTCTTCCCCACCCTGTAATTACTTCATCAAAAATTAAAAGTATTCCATGCTTGTCACAGATCTCTCTTAGTTTTTGTAAATATCCTTTTGGTGGAACTAATGTTCCAGTTGATCCAGCAATCGGTTCAACAATACAAGCAGCTATATTTTCACCGCCAAAGTTTTGACAAATAGTTTCTAAATCATTTGCTAAATAGTCTCCAGTTTCTGGTTGACCACTTACAAATTTATGTTCTGGTAAATGTGTGTGTCTAATGTGTTGGACACCTGGCATTAAAACACTTGCAAATGTTTTGATGTTGTTAACCATTCCTCCAACTGAAATACAGCCAATGTTCATTCCATGATAACCACGCTCACGCCCAACAAATCTAAATCTTTCTGCGTGCCCTTTTGCTCTATGATAAGCAACAGCAATTTTAATTGCAGTTTCTACAGCTGTAGATCCACAAATTGTAAAAAACATTTTATTTAAATCACCTGGTGTATGCTTTGAAATTTTTGTAGCTAGTTCAAACGAACCACCAAAACCTTGTTGAAATGGTTGTGCATAGTCTAAAGTTTCCAATTGTTTTGTAACAGCTTCTGTAATTTCTCTTCTTCCATGACCTAGTGGATTACAAAATAAACCTGAGCTCGCATCTATTTGTGTTTTTCCATGGTGAGTTTTTAAATAAACCCCTTTAGCCTCTGTGATTAATCTAGGGTTTGCTTTAAAATCTTTATTAGATGTAAACGGCATCCAATGTTCATTTAATGAATTAGGTACTGAAGTTCTGTTTTCTGAGCTCATAAGATTTATCTTAATTTAGTTATATTTCGATTCATAGACTAAATAGTTCTGTTTAACAAATTGATTTTTACTATGCATAGTACATGTTTGGCAGGCACATTTAAAGAATTAGACCTTTTTCACAAAACTAATAGCAGCACCAATAGTTGTCAAAAATCCAGCTAGCGGCAAGATTGCAACTGCATATTTCTTTGGCATATAATTCTCTTTGAACTCAATACCTTGAAAACTAATTTCAAAATACCACATTTCCCAATACTTTCCACGCATACCCTCTACAAGTTCAAATCCATAAATTATCAAGACTATACCAATTGCCATAATCATAAGTTTCCAGAACTGGCGTATATATAGCGACAGTCTATTTGGTAATTTTTCATAAATTAAATTTAAAGCTATGTGTTCATTATCTCTGGCTGTCAGAGAAAGTGCTATAAACATCAACCAAATATTACTTAATACTGTTAGCAGATCACCCCAAACAGGAGGGTTGTTAAATACATATCGCATGATTACGTTATAAAGGGTGAAACCAACCATCGCAGCCAAAAGGAGTGAACAAATAGCTTCTAATGTGCGATGAATAAAACGGTCTATGTTATTAAAAAATTTTAACATATCACTAACTACTCAATAGGTTTGGAAGAAACATGGTCAACTCTGGAATAACGAGGATAAAGAATAAAAGTAAAAACAATCCAATCAGATAAGGAATTAACGCAACAGCCACCTTTTCTAGACGCACTTGCGCTATTGTTGCAGCTGTAAAGAACGCAACACCAACAGGTGGTGTGACTGATCCTATTAAGAAGCCAACTATTACAACGATAGCCGCTTGTATCTCAGGAAAGCCAGCTTGAGCCATAACATTAACTAGTACTGGGCCAACTATGATAATGTTTACCGCGGAGTCCATTACCGTTCCAAGAAGAAAAATGAATAGAATCAAGGCTAAAATAAAAATAATGGGGGATCCCGTAAGGCTTAGAAGCCAGTTTTCAAGTTCACCGATTGCACCTAGTGAAGTAAGTAACCAACTGAAAGGTCCCGACGCAGCTATGATAATAAAAACCATTGCCGAATTACGGAATGCCCGACGAAAAGCACCAGTGCAATCTTTCCATTTAATAGTTCGATAAACGAATACACCTGTAAATAAAGCAACCATTGCTGTGATGGCTCCAGCCTCTACAACCGATGCAACACCACCCATTACTGAACCCACTAAAACCACAGGTATCAGAAGAGCGAACGAGGATCGATATAATTCTTTACTAGCTCGACGTATCGAAAATGGTTCATCACTGCGCTCGAAGTTATATTTGATTGCGAAGTAATGATTGATTATCATGATCACAACGCCTATCAACACGCCTGGAATAATCCCTGCTGCAAATAGTGATGCAATCGAAAGCTCAGTCGAGTTAGCAAGTACAATCATCATGATACTAGGTGGAATTATGCCTCCTATGGTGGAGCTTACTCCTGTAACCGCAGCCGAAAACGCAGGAGGATAGCCAGCTTTTTTCATAGCTGGTAATACTAATGCTCCCACTGTAGCTGTATCTGCTACCACGGAACCATTCATCCCTGCAAAAAACATACTCACAAGAACATTAACTTGGGCCAACCCCCCTCGTACACGTCCAATTAATGATTTGCTCAAGGCTACTAATCGGTCAGTAATCGTGGCACTTGTCATTAACTCACCTGTCAACATAAAGAACGCAATTGCAGTTAATGGAACTGAATCAATAGCATTAAACATTTGACTAGGAATTAAAATAAGAGGTACAGCGTCCGTAAATAGAATATAAACAAATGGTATCATTATTAATATGAAGCCAATGGGAGCACCTAATAAGATTAGAAAAAGGAGTATTCCAAGTAGAATGATACTTTCCATAGTTACTTAAATGTTATGAATTGTTTTAGGTAAAGATCATCTAGTTCTAAAAATTGAGCTAAATGATCTTTACAAAGTTTTTTGTTGAACGATTTAAAGTGCCCCAGCTTTCTCTAACTGAGCTACAAATCCATCCATTCCTTGTTCTAGAAGTACTCTTTTAGCTACCTCTGGTTCAAACGTACCCTTGGCTTTTACCCAAGCACCGATTGCACCTGCTCTCCATTTAGACATTTCCGCATCAGATGGAACATACCATTCTTTCACAGATGCTTTAATTGCATCTTCTCCATTCTTAATCCAAGCGTTATCTAACTGGTTTACTTTTTCTCCATACGCATCAGCAGCCTTGTGTAACCATTTCTTCTCTTGAGAAGATAGAGCATTATACTGCTTTGCGTCCATTGCTAGAATATTTCCAGACCACATGCCGCCAATCTCAGTAAAGTATTTTGCAACTTCATGAAGTTTTGCTACATGCTGCCAAGGACTAGCAACATACTGACCTTCAACTACACCCGACTGTAGGCCTGAGTATAACTGACTCCAATCATAAGGTGTTGGAGTTGCACCCCAATTTTTAACTAGCATGAACTCAATTGGACTCTTAGTAGTACGCCACTTTAGACCTTTCATATCATTAGGAACGTGGACTGGTTTAGTTGCATTTCCAAGCTGTCTGAATCCACCGCTTGAATATACAGAAAGGCAAATATGGCCTGAATTCTCAAGTGCTAATTTACACTGTCTTTTTGCAAGCCATTCATTTGATATTCTTTTCGCATCTTCTAGTGATTTAAAAATGAAAGGTAAATCAAAAATTGCTAACTCTGATCCGAAATTACCATAGTTTGCCGTAGAACTAGTCCAAAGGGATATAAGTCCTTGATTGGCTTGTTCACCACATTTCTGTTCAGCACATAAACTTTTTTGATAAAATGGTTCGATTTTCATCTTACCACCAGAGGCTTTTGCCAAAGCCGGCATCAATGCTTGATCTATAGCGTCACCGATTGGCATACCCAATCTACCAGTAGTCCCAAGCTTAAGAGTTGTCTCAGCAAAGGCTGCTTGAGCAAACAAAGCAATTGCAAACCCTGTGAGTAGTGTCTTGTAAATTTTTTTAATAAACATGTAACAAATCTCCTTATAATTGATTAAACATAGTCCGAATAATCTATGATATAGCAATCTATATTAATAGAATTATTTTTACCTCGTTCTGATCAAAGAATATATTACAACTAATGATTGAAAATTTAATCATTAGAAATGCAAATATGGAATATATTTTGTTTTACATCACGCCTAAATTGAATTTAAATATCAATAATTTAATTAAATTAATAACAGAGGGAATAATAATGAAAAAAATAATTGGTTTTATTCTTGGTACAGTAGTTGCTCTTAGCTTATCTATGTCAGTTGCGAATGCAGCCGCTAAAGAAGTTAGAGTTGCATTCTTTTTAGAGTGGCCTACTCCAAACCAAGAAGACAAAGTTAAAAAAATGTTTGATAAAGCACTAGGTGTTCCAGTTAAATGGACTAACTTTTCAAATGGTGGTGCAATGACTGACGCTATGTTAGCTGGAGATATAGATATCTCTTACTCACAAGGTTTAGTACCATTTATTAATGCTGTTAAATCTAAAGCACCTTTGAAACTTGTTGACGTTGCTATGGAATACGGAATGGGTGGTACAACTTGTGTTACATCTAAAGCTTCTGGTATTACATCAGCGAACGGTTCTGAGTTAGAAGGCAAAAAAGTTGCAGTTCCTCTTGGAACTATGGCTGAGTACGTTTTTGATGAAAGTATGAAAGTTGTTGGTGCTGATAAAAGCAAAATGACTGTTATTCAAATGGACCCTGAAGAAGGTGCTGCTGCACTAGTTTCTGGTGACGTTTCAATGGCTTGTTTGTTTGGTGGTAACTCTATTAAAGCAGCTTTAACTGTTGGTACAAGATTGTTAACAGTTCAAGCAGCTCGTGATGCAGGTATCAAAGGTATCGATATTACATCTGTTACTGATAAATTTATGAAAGAAAACCCAGGAATGTTGAGAACTTTCATAGAAGTAACTCATGAGGCTAATGCTAGATACGCAGCTGGCAAAAGTGATATGAATGTAATCGCAAAAGATGCTGAGATGAAACTTGGAGATATGAAAGAAACTTTAGGTGGATTTGTATTCTTGAATGCTGCAGATACTAAAAAATCTATGGAGTCAGGTGGAACTCTTGATGGTTTCTTAAAAGGAATGGGTACTCCTAACGGAGCAGTAGATACTAGCTTTTTACCTCTTTAATTTAGAGAGTAAGATAAAATTAGATAGGCGCCAATTTATTAAATTGGTGCCTATTTTTTTAAATAAAATTTAATATAAATTTATTTTTATGAGTGATTTAATTTCTCAAAATCTCAACATGATCTTTAAAACTCCGAAGGGAGAAACTGTTCATGCATTAAAAGATGTAAATTTCACACTTAAAAAAGGAGAACTTTTAACTGTTCTTGGACCTTCTGGATGTGGAAAAACTACTTTACTAAATATTACAGCTGGCTTTCTTAGACCAACTTCAGGAATAATTACTCTTAACGGAAATGAAATTAACGGCCCTGGTGTTGAAAGAGGAATGGTTTTTCAACAAGGTGCTTTATTTGAATGGTTAACAGTTGCTGAAAATGTGGACTTTGGTTTGAGAATGAAAAAAGAAGATCCAATTAGAACAGCAAAAAAAGTTAACGAATGGTTGAATATAGTTGGCTTGCAAGGGTTTGGAGATACACCAACTTATCAATTATCTGGGGGTATGCAGCAAAGAGTTGCTCTTGCACGATGTTTAATTAATGACCCAGATTTAATTTTGATGGATGAGCCTTTGGGAGCACTAGATGCACTAACAAGAGAAAAAATGCAGTCGTTAGTTTTAAAAATTTGGAAAGAAACTGGAAAAACAATTATTTTAATTACCCACTCGGTTGAAGAAGCATTGTTACTTGGTGAAAGGTTATATGTAATGGCACCAAGACCAGGTCGTATACATAAAGAATATAAGCTGCCCTTTGCCACAATGGGGATAGATGGTGATTTAAGAGAAATTAAAAAAACTCAAGATTTTGGAAGTAAAAGAGAAGAGATTCTAACCATGATTTGGAACATGGAAGAAGAGATCATGGGCAAAGATATTTAATATGCTAACAGGAATTATAACATTTTTAATTATCTTCGCCGTTATAGGTTCTATTCTTTATGGATTAAAATTAGCTAAAACTGAAAAAATAGATGCTGTTTTCGGGAACCCTGAAAGAGCTAAAGGTGGAACTCACTGGATTATTGTTGGAAGTAGTTTTTTATTAATAGCATGGCTTTATTATTCATGGGATTTAGCAAAGTCTTTTTATCCTCAGTCTGCTAATGAACTATGCCAAGTTGCAAAAGTTAATGACTCGATGCTTTCATTAAAGTATTTGTTTCCAATAAATGAAAGGGAATTTAAAAGTACTTCAATTATTAAGGCTGAGAATAGAAATATTGAAAAATTAACTAATGAAATTAGAAATTCATCAGTAATAAGAAATCAAGATAAAGATAGGCTTTTAGGCTTTATTCAAAAAACTAAAAGAACGATTCCATTGTTAACTAATGAGGACCTTCTTGAAAATGAAACAAAAATTAAGATCAGTGAACTAACTAATAGAATAGCTTGGTTAACAGAAGATTTTCAAAAGATAAGTTATCCACCAATAAAAAGTATTGAAGAAGAAAATGCGAGAATTGAAGCTTTAAAAATACAAGGTGGATGGGGATCTTCAGGAACAGCTGTAGAAAATACAATAGAAATTCCAACTATTCCTGAAACAAAAAAAGGATTAAAGTTTGATGCTGCAGCAAAAGAGTTAACTTTAATTAGTGATGATTTTTTCAAATTAAGAAATCATAATTCACAATACAAATCTTTGATAAAAGAAATCAAAGATGAAATAAAAAAATATAGATCAGAGCTAGATGACACTCAAGGGGTGGCATCAATATTAGCAAAAGATGTACTTAAAATTGCAAGAAGAATTGAGTACGCAAGCATATTTCCTCCAAAAACTCTTGATGCTATGCAACAAGTAATTTTAGAATTTGATGTTATTCAAAAAAAAGAACAAGGAAGTTTAAGATTAATTGATATATTTTTATTTCCTACTGGAACAATAATTTCAAGTGGTCCTAATTGTTCAGAGCAAGGTTCTGGTAGATGGCTGCCTAAACCATCAGATACTTTGAAAAAATTTACACTTTTATTAAAACCAAGTGTTGGATTTAAAAATATTCCTCTGATTTGGTATGAAATGATGGATGTTAGTAAAGTTGTTGGTTTTATTTTACCAGATTGGATAGCAGATATTGTCCCTGGTAAATATCCAGTTCATAGTGATGACGGAACTGTAAAATCAAATTTTAAAAGTAAAGTTTTTAATGTTGTTACTGGTGAATTCAAGTTATTCAAAATACCAGTACCTATGGGTCACATATGGGATTCTTTTTAAGAGTATTCTTAGGCCTAGTGCTTGGAATAATATTTGGTGTACCGCTTGGTTTATTGATGGGGTTAAATAGATTTGCTAAAGGATTTTTTGACCCATTAATTGAATTATATAGACCTGTACCACCATTAGCTTGGGCTCCATTAGTAATTACTGTATTTGGAATTGATAATGTTGGAAAAGTATTCTTACTATTTATGGTCTCATTTTCAATTATGATCATCTCTGCTAGAGCAGGAGCATCTGGTACTCAATTATCAAAAATTCATGCTTCACACTCGCTTGGTGCTTCGAAATGGCAAATATTAAGATATGTAATTTTTCCAAACTCATTACCTGAAATCTTAACAGGTGTTAGAGTTGCTGTTGGAATGTGTTGGGGAACTCTGGTTGCAGCAGAATTTTTAGCAGGTACTACAGGTATAGGATTTGTTGAAAATGTCGCTAAGAAATACTTCCAATACGAAGTTATTTGGATCACTATTTTTGTAATGGGGATGCTTGGTCTTTTGTTTGATATTGCTTTAAGAAAAATAATTGACAAAACAATTCCATGGCATGGAAAAGGCTAATCAAAATTTGTTAAAATATACAAAAAATTATATCTCTTTTATATCTATTTCTAATAATGGTTTAAAATTAAGTAGCTTGAGAAAAAGATAAAATCAATTTTAGACAATTAAACAAAATTGATTTAAAAACAAATCATGTTAAATGAAAAAGTGACAATTTATATTCCAGCTTATAATGCGGAAAGTACAATTACACAATCAATCGAATCTATATTAGGTCAATCAATTAAATTTGACGAAATAATTGTGATTAATGACAACTCAAACGATAATACACTAAAAAAAATAAATGCTTATTCTGAAATTAAAATAATTAATAATAAAAAAAATAAGGGCCTAAGCATATGTAGAAATTTAGGCTTTGAAAATTCAAAAAATGAAATAGTAGCCGCAATAGACTCTGATGTTGTCTTAGATAAATATTGGCTTGAAAGTATTATTTGTCATTTGAAGAACAATATAGTTATGTGTGGTGGAAATTTGATAGAAAAATATATTCAAAATAGATTTAATAAATGGAGATCCATTCACTACAAGCAAAATTGGGGTAATCGTAATTTATTAAATCCTTCGTTTTTATTTGGATGTAACACAATACAAAAAAAAAATTTATGGAAAGAGATTGGTGGTTACAATCAAGAACTTAGATCAAATGGTGAAGATGTTGATTATTGCAATAAATTAAGTAAACTAAATAAGTACAATTCATTTTATAGCTTTGAAGCAAAATGTTATCACTTGCAAAATGATGATCTCAATTCATTATCTAATAGAGTTTGGAGATATCATTCATTTGGATACAAGATTAAATCGCCATCTTTTTATAGATTAATAAAATTAACAATCAAACAACTAAAATTCTTAATTAAAAGAGTAATTTTTGACTCTTTAAAATTTAATTTTAATTTTTGTTATATACATTTTTCTATTTTTATTAATTTTATTAAATTAGAATTTAAACGTGTTTTAGAAAAATGAGAATTATGAATGTACTAATTACAGGTGGATGTGGTTTTGTGGGTACCAACATTGCTCTATATCTTAACAAAAAGGGATATAAAATTTCCTCATTAGATAATCTTTCAAGAAAAGGATCAAAATATAATCTTAAATTACTTAATGATGTAAAAATAATTAATTATAGGTACAATATTTTAGATTCAAATAAGATTTTAAAACTTAAAAAATTTGATTTAATTATAGATTGTTGTGCTGAAGCAGCAGTTGAAGTATCCAAAAAAAAAATTGATAGTGTTATAGAAACAAATTTAATTGGAACAATTAATGTATTAAAAAAAGCTAAGAAAGATGCATCTAAAGTAATTTTTCTATCATCTAGCAGAGTGTATCCAATTCAAGACCTTAATAATCTCATTAAACAAAAAGTAATAAAAAAAGATATTCTTATTAAAAAAATGTTTAATGAAAACTCAAATACAAATGGTGCAAAAACTATCTATGGTGTTACAAAATTAGCTTCAGAAATGTTTATAGAGGAATTTTCTTATGCATTTGGGATTAAATATATCATAAATAGGTGTGGTGTAATTTCTGGTCCCTTACAATTTGGTAAACAAGATCAAGGATTTATAAGTTTATGGATCTGGAGACACATAATTAAAAAAAAATTAAATTATATAGGTTATGGTGGTTATGGAAACCAAGTAAGAGATGTTCTTCACATACAAGATTTATGTGATTTAATTTATTTACAAATTAAAAAAATTAATAATAAGAACAATACAATCTTTACTGTAGGTGGGTCAAAGAAAAGTTATACATCATTAAAAAATTTAACTAATCTTTGCCAAATAATTACCAAAAATAAATTAAAGATTTCAAGAGTTTCAAAAACATCGATATATGATATTCCCTATTTTATTACTAATAATAAAAAAGTTTCAAGAGTATATAATTGGTCACCAAAAAAAAATATTATTGAGGTCGTGACAGATACATATAACTGGTTAATTAAAAATAAACCAAATCTTAAAAAATACTTTTAACAAACTAGTCAAACCATTCTCTATATTTCTCTTTGTTATTTCTTAAATAATTGGGTAAATCATCCTCATTTATATTGGAAAGTTTCGTCTTTGAAAATCTTTTTTCAGATCCAGATTTAGCAGAATGATTGTAGCCAATTGTTTTATTATTCAAGTCATCTTTAATTTTATCAATTGAATAATTTTGACTTATATAATCTGCATAATTTTCATCATTTAAGTATTTTCTCTCTAATTCATCTGCTGTTTTGAGATTGGAAAAATGCCAACCACCATTATCAACCAATTTAACGTTTTTATATTTATTTTTTGAAAATAAAGTGTCTATTCTAAAATAATTATATTTTTTATTTTTGATATTTCTTAACCAACTTATTGTTTTTAAATTTTTAATTTTACATGCTTTTGAACCAAACCATGAAACATTTGGCAGAGATAAATTAAATTTAAAATAAAATAATTTTTGTTTAAAAATGATAATATCATTTTTATTTTTATTAAAATCAATATCTTTAAGATTAGGAATTTCATCATTATCACTATGAATTATATAATCATCTTGATTAAAATTTTTTAATGAATCTTGTATAAAATTTCTTTGGTGTAAAATTCTATTGATACTATTATTTCTTATATTTAAATAATCATTATTATCTATTTTTATTATATTTTCTGGTTCTTTATCTAAAACTAAATGAATAATTTTATTCTTAAATTTAGGATAATCACTAGGATTAAAATTAATTTTTTTTTTTCTTCCTGTATGGGTAAATGTTGATTCTGATACTATAAAATAATCAACATAGTCATTTAATATATTAAATCTTATTTCCATCATCATTTTTTCTTCAAAATAAGTTGTTGTGTCAATAATTTTCATGTCTATAAATTAATAATTAGTTGTATTTATATTTTTATATATCAAAATACATTAATAATAATTAAAAAATATTAATAAAATTTTTATGTCTATTGTGCTAATAACAGGTTCAAGTGGTTTGGTTGGTTCAGAATCAGTAAATTTTTTTTGTAAAAAAGGATTCGATGTTATAGGCATCGACAATAATTTAAGAAGTTTTTTTTTTGGTAAAGATGGCTCAACTGAAAATATTAAGAATGCTCTCATCAAAAACAATAAAAAATTTAGTCATTTTAATATAGATATAAGAAATTATAAAAATTTAGAAAAAATTTTTAAAAAATATAAAAAAAATATTTCTTTAATAATACATTGTGCCGCTCAACCTTCACATGATTATGGAAAAAATTTTCCTATTTTAGATTTTAATGTTAATGCTACTGGTACTTTAAATTTATTAGAATTAACTAAAAAATTTTGTTTTGACTCTCCTTTTATTTTTATGTCAACTAATAAGGTCTATGGTGATAATCCAAACAAACTTAATTTAATAGAAAAAGATAAAAGATGGGAACTATCCAATAAAGATAAAAACTTTAAAGGTATTAATGAAACATTTTCAATTGATAATTGCACGCATAGTTTTTTTGGTGTTTCTAAAACTTATGCTGATTTAATTGTCCAAGAATATGGTAAAAATGTTGGCTTGAAAACAGTATCCTTCAGAGGTGGCTGTATTACAGGGCCAAATCATAATGGGGCAAGACTTCATGGCTTTTTATCATACTTGGTTAAAATTTCTCTAACCAAAAAAAAATATTCGTTAATTGGATATAAAGGAAAACAGGTTAGAGATAATTTGCACAGTAAGGATTTAGTTAATTGTTTTTGGGAGTTTTTTAAAAAACCTAAATTTGGTGAAGTGTATAATATTGGTGGTGGAAGATTTTCTAACTGTTCAATATTAGAAGCAATAGATATAGTTGAAAATTATTCTAAAATTAAGATTAAAAAAAAAATTATTAAACAAAATAGAATAGGAGACCATATCTGGTATATATCTAACATAAGTAAATTTAAAAAAGATTATCCAAAGTGGAACCAAAAATATAATACAAAAAAAATTATAGAAGAATTAATCAATAATTATAAATAAATGAATTTATCAAAATTTACATATGCATATGAACGATTTGGCTTTGTAGGTTTTTTAAATGTATTGTTAGGTAAGATCGGTATAAAATTTAGGCTAGACAATCAATTAATAAGATTAATCTCTTATCATTCTAAAAGAGTAGAAAAATTAACAAAAAAAATTATTATTGGTGGATTTTATAAGGGTACAAAATTAAATTTAAATAAAGGATGGAGTAGACTTGATGGAGCTTCAAAATACCTAGGATTATACGAATACGAAGTACAAGATGAAATTTCAAAAATACAAAAAAACCGAACTATAAGAAAAAAATATTTTGTTAATATTGGAGCTGGCGATGGATTTCATGCATTGGGGTTACTAAAAAAGAAATACTTTAATAAAGCAATTTTATTTGAAAAGGATACTCAAGCATCTGATTTATTACTTACAAATGCCAAAATAAATAGATTAAAAAATAATATTGAGCTTTTTAAAGAAGCAAAGATAAACTTTTTAAATGATTTCAGTTTGACCCATAAATTAAAAGATTGTCTTTTTTTAATTGATATAGAGGGTGATGAATTTAAACTGCTAAATGCCAAAAATTTAAAATTACTTAATAAATCTATATTGGTTATTGAAATTCACGATTTTTATCAAAATCCTACTCCTTTAAAGAAAAAATTGAAAAAATACTTTAAAATAAAAACTGTAACAACCGGAATGAGGGATTTATCAAAATATAAAATTTTAAATGAAATACATGATAATGAAAAATGGCTGGTAG